>NZ_JACJOD010000041.1 GCF_014695385.1 Trichocoleus sp. FACHB-46
TCGCTTACCAGAGCAGCAAAACCATCTATCAAGTCAAGCATGGGATGCTCTCGGACTACTTGATTGCACAACTCAAGCATCCGTCTGTTCAGATGGCTCTTGCGTAAGTCCTGGCTGTCCTAAATTATGTGTGAGATTAGCGGGTTGTGAGGGGCTGCCTCTCACAACCCATATGGGATGGCTATGGTCTTACGGGGTGATGTGAAAGTGGGACAAGGCTCAATTCCACATCACCCTCACCGCAAAATTAACAGGTCATTTGTCTGGGGTAATGAGGCCGACAAGGCGTACCCCAGCAAACCTGACCCTCAGGTAAGCTACTAAAGACACTACTGCGCGCACCCACCACAGCATTAGCTCCCACTTGTACCCCAGGGGCGATAAAACAGTCGGTAGCGACCCAAGCACCGTTGCCAATTGTAATCGGGGCCGTCACTAGCCCAAAGGCCGTGTCTTGAAAGTTGTGGCTACCAGTGCAAAGATACGACTTCTGCGAAATGACAGAGTGCTGACCGACTTGAATGCGATCGAGGCTGTAAAAAACCACATCATCCCCAATCCAGCTATAGTCCCCGATCGCGACCTTCCAAGGGTAAGTAAACCGAGCGGTGGGACGAATCACCACTCCTACCCCAACCTCTGCCCCAAACAGCTTGAGCAAACTCCGGCGTAACCCATTGGCTGGGTGAGGCGTGAGCGGAAAGGCGATCGCCTGCACCAACCACCAGATCAGCACGTACCAGCCCGGACGACCGCGATCGAACCTAGATTGGTCGTAGCGCCGCAGATCCATCCAGGCTTCAGGTTCTTGCGCGGTCGGCTGACTGGTTTCGGCTGGAGGATTGGCGATCGCGTCGTTGAACTGAGGCTCCAGGCCAGGGTTGGGAGTGGAAGTCATAGAGGAGACTGGGTAGGCGCGGCTTCCGGTTGAGGTGCAGGTTGTACAGCTTTGGGCGTGCTGCTCGTGTTGAGCTTGCCACCACAATCGCGTAACTCGTACAACTTGACGCCGATTTGGTACTCATACTGGCTCAATAAGCGCCCGTAGATGTAGCCCGCTTTGCCATCCAAAAAGCCTAGACGGATGATGTAGAACAAAATAAAGCGTAGCAGCGGCTTAAAGGGTAACTGTACCCAAATCTTTTTCAAGAAACGCTTGCGCTGGACTGAGTCGCCGAACAAGTTAGCGCCGATCGTGCCATCCTCACCATTACCCGTAAGCAAGTTGAGGTAAACGCGAGCTTCCCAGTTGGAGTAGCGGTTGTGGCGCTCTAACCAGTGGAATAAGTCGCGGAAGTCTTCGTGCAGCATGTCGTTTTTCAGGTAGCCGACCTTGCCTTCTAAAACCACATGCTCGTGAACTTCATTGTCCCCTGTGTTGCGGATTTCTTCGGTATTGAGGTTCTCGTAGCGGCCTTTTGCGTGTCGGAAGAGCCGCAGGTTCCAGTCGGGATATTTGCCACCATGACGAATCCACTTGCCCAGGAAAAACACCCGGCGATTCAGGTAGTAGCCGTTGCAGTCGGGTTGCTGAATGACAGCCGCAATTTCATCCCATAGCTCAGGTGTAATCCGCTCGTCACAATCGACGATTAGCACCCACTCGTTGCGGAAGGGTAGATTTTCTAAAGACCAGTTTTTCTTTTTGGGCCAGCGACCATTGAAGTGGAATTGCACCACATTCGCGCCCAGGCTTTCGGAAATTTCGATCGAGCGATCGCTACTTTGAGAATCGACCACAAACACTTCGTCGGCTCTAGCAACGCTAGCCAGACAAGCTGGAAGATTTTCCTCTTCGTTTTTAGCCGGAATTAGAACGGAGACTGGAAGCTTGGAGAGCTTGGAGGTCATGGTAACAATGCCCAGGGTGAACGTGACAAAAAACGAGAAAAAGTAAATGGGAGATTAAACGGGGTCTATCAGTGACAGGTCCGATGGCGCTTCTGATGCCACTGCCAAGCGTGAGACAGAATATCATGCAGGCTGGAATATTGGGGTTGCCAATTCAGCAGCGATCGCGCCTTGTCGCCACTGCCAATCAAACTGGGGGGATCACCCGGGCGGCGATCGTGCTCAACGGCGGCAATAGATTTCCCAGTTACCTGTTGAGCAACTTCAATCACCTGTCGCACCGAAAAGCCATTCCCGTTCCCCAAATTAAATACCTCACTGTTACCACCTTGCAGCAGATACTCTAACCCTAAAAGATGAGCTGTAGCCAGATCAGCGACGTGAATGTAGTCGCGAATGCAGGTGCCATCGGGCGTCGGATAATCAGTGCCAAAAATTGACACAGACTCTCGTTGGCCCAAGGCGGTCATGAGGACCAGGGGTAGTAGATGGGTTTCGGGGTTGTGATCTTCTCCCAGTAGGCCACCCGGATCGGCTCCTGCTGCGTTGAAGTAGCGGAAACACACAGACTTGAGACCATAGGCGACATCAAAGTCTGCTAATATCCGCTCCACCATCAGCTTACTCGCCCCATAGGGATTGATCGGCTGCTGCGGGTGATCCTCCGGAATCGGTACCGTTGTAGGAACGCCGTAGGTGGCACAAGTAGAGGAGAAAACAAACTGTTTAATCGAGGCGGCTAGCATCGCTTCTAGCAGCGTCAACGTCCCCATGACATTGTTTTGGTAATACTTGGCTGGGTCTGTGACCGATTCGCCCACATAGGCATAGGCGGCAAAGTGCATCACCGCTGCAATGTTGTGAGTAGCAAAGACTTGGTCTAGGAGGACGCGATCGCTGGTATCTCCCACCACAAGCTCAACTTTTAGCACCTGTTCTACCAAATCACGGTGCCCGTAGACCAAATTGTCTAAAACTACGACTTCGTAGCCCGCTTGCTGGAGCGCTAAAACTGCATGGGAGCCGATGTACCCTGCTCCACCTGTCACCAAAATCGTGGGTTTGGCTTCTGCCACGTGCAATCCCCCTTAATTTCCAGAACTTTGTTACGAGTCAGGTCGCTTAGTGCCTGAAGCACTGAGTTCAGGTTGCTTGCTGTCTGAGGTGGCTAGCATGCCTTGAATGACAGCCTGTAGATAACCAATTTGACAGTAAGCGTAGACAAAATTATCAAAGCGCTGGGCTGGGTCAGCAAAATATTTGAGGGATTTATACAACCCTCGCACTAGACGCTCTCCACCCCGGCGTAGCTGGCCTGCTCCGGTACGGCCTGACACTTTTTCGCGGTAATGCTCACTAATTCCCTGCCACCAGCCTCGATTCAGGAACCAAGCAGCTTTGGTGCGCTCCAAAGAGACATTGTGAGCCACTAGGGCATCGGGAATGTAAGCAACTTGCCAGTCTCGCTTTAAGGCTTGCTCAGTCAGGTAAAGTTCCTCATTGGAGAGGAGGTTTTTGCCTACTCGCCCTAAGTTGACATCAAACCCACCAATTTGATCTAAGAAAGTCCGACGTACCGAGTAATTGAGGCCACGCGGGGTGAGGTTGGGGTTTTGAATTTGGACGATCGCATCACCCAAGTCATAGTCGCCCAAATTTGCCGCCAATCCGGGAGACAACCAGCGCGGAGCCGTGACATTTGGAGGCCAAAGCAACGTCACCTTCCCGCCCGCGATCGCGAGTCTTTCATTGCTTTGGTAAGCTCGATAAAGCGCACTCAGCCATCCTGGGCTAGCTTCCGCATCATCATCTAGATAAGCAATAATGCTACTTCTAGCCACCTTCGCCCCAGTATTGCGGGCGACCGAAAGACCGGGAACTGGCTCGTAAATATATTGCAAGCGGGGATGAGACAAACGCGCTTCCACAATCTCGCGGGTGCGATCGGTAGAGGCGTTATCCACCACAATCACTTCAAAATGGGGGAAATCCTGCTCCAGCAGGCTATCAATTGCTGCACCTAAATATTGCTCCCGGTTATGGGTACAAATTACGGCAGAAATCTGCGGATCAGGCATATAGTCAAGCTCCTGCAAGTCAGCTCCCAACACTTACTGATACTGAGTGATGCACTTGATTCAGTGACAACTCAGCTACAAAGTGGCTGTCTCAGCTATTTCTATTTACCTCATAAACCCGCAGTTACTAAGTCAATTTTTGATGAAGATATTTAAACTAGCGCAAAGATCCGACGAGGCGTCTGGATCAAAACGGGTCTAAGAATAGAGCCAAAGCCTTACGCAGTCAATACTTAGTGCTCTTGTATATGACTGTGAAGCACGATCAGAGTTTTTGCGAGGCGACCTAGACGAGCTTCGAGTTGCCGCTTACGAGCTAAGAGTTGACGGAGGCGTTGATGACGAGCGATCGCTAAACCCACACTAGCAACCTGCTCTGGCGGACAAGGCTTGGACCAAACTTTGCCATCCCCGTCTAGACCACAGAGTTGATAACCGGGTTGAGGAGATTCACAAGTCACGTTAGTTTGCGGCATGTCGCAAAGTTCTGCCACGTAGCTCATCAGCGAGTCTACCTCTGCGGGTTGTACTCCTGCGGTTTCCTCAGAGCCTGCCTCTGGTTTGCGTGGGTGGGACTCTAGCCAACCGTCTACAATTGGCCCTTCAAGGTAAAGCTCTTGGATTTGCTGCACGACTTGATTCAGCGCCGTATACCAACCGGATGCAGTCCCTTCAATTTCCTTGAGCAAGTTCAAGGCCAGCGCGGGATTAGCAGCATGGCGATGACTGGTAAAGTTAGGAACCTTGAGCCGCGGCAAGCTAGGAGTCTTGTCGTGGTCGGCGGGAAAAGGCTGCACCGCGATCGCTGCCTGACCTGGAGCAGCACTTTGGGGCTTGGAGCCGACCGTAAATGAATAGGCACGATTTCCAGAAGAGGCAGGTTGACCCGGTGCAGCAGCGGGGCCTTTTAGCTGATGGAGGGTTGCCTCGATTCGTTGTAGATCTGGGTTCATAATTTCGTTACCTTACTCCTAGAAATCCGCCCTGATGCGTCGCTCAATCTCTCTGCCGAAATTTCTCTGCTTAGGAGTTGAGTTTATCGTAACTTTTTGACTCCGCAAGCTATTTAACCGACATTAACCTTGACGGCATTGTAACTGGTGACGATCGCAGAAAATTATAATTTTCTCTGAGTTCGAGCAATTCTCATCTGACCTCAAACTTTGCCTTCCCACTCCCGCTCCCACTGATTTTCAAGCCTTGCCATGAACTTACTGCCTCATTCCACTTCCTCACTATGCTTAGTCACTGGCCCCGCTCGCTCTGGCAAAAGTGAATGGGCCGAAGCGCTGGCAATCCAGTCAGGCAAAGCCGTGGTTTATGTGGCTACTGCTCAAACAAACCCTAATGACCCAGAGTGGCAAGCCCGGATCGAACGGCATCGCGATCGCCGTCCAGAAACGTGGCAAACGGTTCAAGAGCCTGTTGAGCTAGGCACAGTGATTCAGCAGGCGCAACCAGACCAATGCTTGCTGGTGGACTCGCTAGGAACCTGGCTTGCCAATCTGCTAGAGCAAGACGAAACGGCTTGGGAGCAAACTCAACAAACTCTGCTACACAGCCTGCAACAAACCCAGGGTCAAATTATTTTAGTGGCCGAAGAAACGGGCTGGGGCGTAGTGCCTGCCTACCCGATCGGACGAACTTTCCGCGATCGCCTCGGCACTCTGGTGCGGTACATAGGAGCGATCGCGGGTGCTACTTATCTGGTGACAGGTGGTTACGTGCTCAATTTGACTCAGCTAGGTACTCCACTATCTAAGGCCTTAGCGGAAAGCGCTAAAGGGGACGCTGAAAAGCGCGAGAGATAAATCGTAATTAAATCTAAAGATATTAGTGACTTCAGACTGAAGCTAAGTTGCGAGAATTACAATCAGGTGCAGATAGCAATAGCATGGGACTAATCCTTGCTATATAAAGACTTTGGTACGTCAAGCTCAACCTTAAGTGAGAAGTCTAAATGTTAAAACACGTGCCATAAATTTAAGCAAATCAAATCAATTTATTCAGCAGTACTAACCTCTTCATGACTTGGTAAAACCAAGCGTTGGTTGCACTTATGGCATCGGAACAGCAAGTTAGACAGTATCTGGCCTACTGGTTTCAGTTAGGTAAGAAAGTTGTGATTGATAATGGCCAAACTGCTTTACTACCAGAACCTGTCATTCAAGGCGATCGCTACAGCCAAGAATTTGAAGATTGCTGGCAACTTGTCCGCGCTCCAGCATCAGGAGACTGCCATCTAGAAGGCACCCATCAAACCATTGCCGAATTGCTCTCTCCTGCCTGGGACATTATGGGTTGTGCCCGTTGCTCCATGCCCGTACCTCTACCCATCATTGGCACCCCTGACTTAGAGTGCCCCTGCATTGACTTACCCAACTGGCCGAACATGGAAGTGCCCCTGCCACGGGCACCCATCAGTAGCCAATCTCGCTTGATTGAAATTCGCGATCGCTTAATGAAAAGCCAGCGCCAGCGGGCAACCGCTGAAGATAATGAGTCGAGAGCTAGTTAAAAATCAGCTAGAAATCAGCTAAGGCTCAGGCCTTAGGTTATGAGGTAGAGATTAGCTCTGTAGCCTGCCGTCGTGGGACTTCATAGGTGAAGAAATCGTAGGCCATTTCTGTGTTGGGAAAAATAGCTCGTGCTTCATCTTGCAAATCACTCAGTTGAATGGCATTGCCCGGAGCATAACGGGGGCTAAAGTGCGTCATGATCAACCGCTTTGCCTGAGCTGCTAGTGCGACTTGAGCCGCCATTGTGGAAGTGGAATGTAAGCGTTGATAAGCCAACTCTGCATCCTGATGGGCAAACGTAGCCTCATGGATCACCACATCCGCCTCCTGAGCTAGCTCCACCGCGCCCTCACAAAAAATTGTGTCTGTGCAGTAAGCAATCTTCCGACCCGCTTCTGTGGGGCCACAGAGTTCGGCTCCATTAATTTTGCGGCCATCGGGTAGCGTCACCGTCTCACCCCGCTTCAGCTTGCCGTAGAGCGGCCCTGAAGGAATACCCAGAGCCTTCGCCTTTTCTACATCGAAGCGCCCCACTCGATCCTTCTCCACCACGCGATAGCCAAAACTCGTAATCCGATGCTTTAGCGGCCCACAACTGACCACAAACTCATCATCCTCATAGAGCACTCCCGGCTGCACCGTGTGGACCTTGATCGGATAGGAAAAATGCGTTTGTGAGTAACGCCCGCTGGCTCGCAGGTATTCATCTAGTCCGGGTGGGCCGTAAATATCAATCCGAGTCGGGCTTCCTGCCAATCCACAACTCGCCAATAACCCCATCAAGCCAAAGATATGATCTCCGTGCATATGGGTGATAAAAATGCGGCACAACTGACTAACTTTGAGGTCACTGCGTAGGAACTGGTGTTGAGTGCCCTCCCCACAATCAAACAGCCAAACTTCTGCTCGTTGC
The DNA here is from genome assembly GCF_014695385.1 of Trichocoleus sp. FACHB-46. NCBI lineage: Bacteria > Bacillati > Cyanobacteriota > Cyanophyceae > Leptolyngbyales > Trichocoleusaceae > Trichocoleus > Trichocoleus sp. FACHB-46. The sequence continues at coordinate 7,362 of NZ_JACJOD010000041.1, forward strand.
GGTAAACGCAGGGCCACGCTCGAAACATTGCGCGATCGCGTGGGGACTCCAGAGCTAGTTCCTAAAAACGTTATCTGCAAAGCCGAGTTAACTCCAATGTTTCTAGTTGTGGCGTTTTGACGGGTGGCGTTTCCACTTCTGGCATGTTCACTTCTAGCAACGTGCCAATTGCTTTTCCAACTATAGCGGAGAATCCTGATGCCACGGCAAAGAGAGCATTTAGGGCAGCGATCGCTGTTTCTCCACCACCGCCTGCCGAAATCCCAGCACCACAAAGATATTCGACAGAGTCAAGAAAAACTCCGCCCCCCCATGTAACCAATCAATATCCGCCAAATTTGCCTCATAAGCCACCTTGGCATAAATCCCTGCCGGAATCGTCACCGCCACAAACAGCAACGTCAAATAAAACCCAATGAGAGCCAACCGAGGCGTTTGCCCAGACCGAGTCAAAAACCAGAGAAACCCCAAGTAGGGAAAGAGCGAAATAGCGAAAAGAGATTCTTTAGACATGGAAGTGTTGAGGAGTTAGGGGTGAGAGGTGAGGAGTGAAATGTGAAGGATGAGGAACGAAAGAGGAGTCATGAGTTGGGGTTACGAATCTGCTTGGATATCGAAACACTCACAAATAGACCCGTCTGGAGGGGGTCTGGGGGACGCAGCCGTCCCTCAGCGGGGGTTTGGGGGCGAGTGCCCCCAAGGTTCGGATTTTAGAGTTGGAACTATGACCGAAATTATTCTGAATCTAGAGGCGTAACCACATCACCCTTCCGGCTCGCCCGCCAAATCCACCACCCCGCCAAGCACAACGTAAAATTCCCTGCCACCGTCATTGCCGCTTGCAGCGTCACCAACCACTCCAACGCAGCCACATTATCAAAAAAGTGCCAAGTACAAGCACACATCGCACTCACCAAAGCAGGCAACATTCCCAAGGAAAGCGATCGCCAAGCTCGATTTTGGCTCACCTCCGCATAAGTCCAAATCAACCAAATTGCCGCCATCCACTCCAGCACACTAGAAATGTGAATAATCCAAGTGGGAATTGAAAGTGCATGCATGTTAGCCACCCATCACCCAAACTGCAAGTTCAGACACAAACTTGTGTCCCTAACTTTTTATGCTACCGCTTCCGGAACTCCGGTATTGTAAGGGTGACAGTACGGGAGTCAGAGGATGGAATCAGTACGGGCGGTCTTGTGTGGCTATTATGGCAAAGGCAATGGGGGAGATGAAGCCCTGCTAGCCTCGCTGCTGCAAATGCTCCCTAACCATGTCACCCCAATCGTGCTGTCCGGCGACTCTGCCCAAACTCAAGCGGCTTACGGCGTAGAAGCCTGCGATCGCAAAACGCCTCAAGTTCTAATTCCCGCCCTCAAGCAAGCCAACGTACTCATTTGGGGCGGTGGTAGCCTGATGCAAGACGTAACCAGCGCCGCCAGCCCAGTTTATTACGGTGGGTTAATGGGACTCGCGCAGCGGTTTGGCCTCAAGACCATTGCTTGGGCGCAAGGTATTGGCCCTCTAAATCGCAGCTTTACCCGCTGGTTAGCTCGTCAAGCCTTTACCAACTGTGATGCCGTAAGCGTGCGGGATCAAGGGTCTGCTGCTCTTTTGTCTGAATGGCAGGTACCATTCCTGCTCGCGCCTGACCCCGTGTGGGCCTTAGAAGCCAAACCTGTTGAAGGACTGTGGGATCTGCCAGCCCCACGAGTGGCTGTGGCGCTGCGATCGCACTCCTCCTTGACCCCAGAGCGACTCGCAATCCTGACCCAAGCTTTGGTGGATTTTCAAAAGTCGACCCAGACTTGTATTTTGCTCGTACCCTTTCAAGCTGCCCAAGACTTAGCGATCGCCGAAACCATTCAGCCTCAACTACCTGGACCCAGCAAAATTCTCAGTTTGAGTGATCCCCAGCAGCTTAAGGGTGTGTTTCGGGGTGTGGAAATGGCGATCGCGATGCGCTACCACGGGCTGATTATGGCCGCAGCCGAGGGGTGCCGCTGTTTTGCCCTCAGCTACGACCCTAAAGTGAGCCAACTGATGAGTGAACTAGATATTCCGGGTTGGGATTTGCTTGGCAACTCGCAGCATGCCCCGATCCCAAGCGATCCCCGCACCATTAGTCAAGCTTGGGTCGAGCATTATGCCAACGGTGCTCCTCTCTCGGCAAATCAAATTCATTCCTTAGTGGATCGGGCTTTAACGCACCGCGACTTGTTGTATCAAGCTCTACAAGGTTTGTAGAGTCTGCCTGAGCAAGCTGACTAAATCAATCTAAAAAATTAGATTGCTGAGGAGTTGCTGCTGAAGTGGGAAATATTTCTTGGATTTGGGCTTCCTAATCAACGTTGGATTTCGGACAATTTTCAACCATTGAGAATGACCTTAATTAATTTAATCTTGAGAAAAATTAATAATAACTTTCAAAATCCCTGATTTGAGGCTAGACCTAGGGCCTTGATTCCGCTAGATTTTTTAATGTTCGGTGTGCTCTCTCTGTTGAAAAACTCCTTAACCCTGAGTCGATCGTCCGTCCTTAACTTTTAGTTTCGGCTAATTTTCAATTTTTAATAATTTCTTGGGCAATACAGCCGTAATGGTTTTCGGATGCTAGCCTACAAGATTAACTAACAATTTCGCCTGTGTTGCAGATACTGAAGTTCTGACTTGGTCGAGCTGAGGTTGCAACGTAGGTCAGGCTATCTATTTAGCTTGTTACGGATTACGGAGAATTGAGTGGCTCCTGCCTGCTAGTCCCGAAAAGGCGGTGCTCAATCTGGACTAGGATTCCTTACCTTTTGGATGAGAGTGATGAGTGAAGCTGACACCCCAACGAATGGCCCAGAGCTACCGAAGCCAACCGATTTCAACGTTGTTGATCCTGCCCCTGCTGAGTTCAGCGCCGAGCCGACGGATTTGCCGCCCCAACGGTCCGAGATGCTAGAAGAAGACTGGCAAACCGTCGATTTCCCGAACGCTATCAGCATTGATGCGATCGCCCATCCTGTCGTTGAAGTTGCATCGGAGAGCCGCGAGCCTGAATCTGAGTTGGAGGAGTCGCTGGTTTCCCTCTCCCTTCCGGAGGTGAATGAAATTGTCACCATCATGCAAGAGCTACAACAGCGCAACGGCTACTTGCTGAGCCGCGTGACTCAGTTGGAAGTAGTTCTAAACGAGTGCCAAATCACGCTGGAAGCTCAAGCCAGCCGCACTCAAGAGCAAGAAACTATTTTGGCGCAGCAAAGCGAGGAACTGACCGCAGCAGATGAGCATATTGCCCGCTTAATGCACGAACTGGAATGTTCTCATCAAGCGGCTCAGCGCCAACAGATTTTAGTAGAAACTATCACGGCTCAACTAGAGAATAGCCAGGAACGAGTAGCTCAGCTAGAGCGCGAATGTGCTTTGACACAACAGCGTTACAACGAGCAAACTCACGCTGTGATGCAAGCAGAAAATATCTGTCGAGACTTGCGATCGCGCCTGCACCGCCAACAGCGCTACACATTGCAATTCAAAGCAGCTTTAGAAAAGTGCTTGGATGTTAGCTCTCCTTGCCATGAAGCGCATCCTGACCTAACGGCTGCTAGTGCGATCCCTAGCCCGACTAAAGCTCGTTCCCCGCAAAAACCTGCTGCTGCCTCAGACCCCGCCTTTTTGCCCAAAGTAGACTCGATTCAGCCCTGGTCAGCGCAACCTTGGCTGCTGGATGCCGATTTGGAGGGGGAGGGAGACTTTGCTGCGTCAGCGTCACCTCTGAGTTCTACCACCGCAGATGCTGTCTCTGATTGGTCAGGAGTTGGGTCTGACTTGTCAGACGATTCTTTGCTAGAACTGCCATCCGCGATCGCGCCTATTTTGCAAGATTTGTTGTCATCTCCTGCTACCGATACCTCAGATCCTGATGATCTCAGTGCCAATCATCCTTTATGGGATCAAGCGATCGCGGATTCCCAGGCTCAGCTTTCGATTAGTTACAACCTCAAAAAGAAAATATCAGAAGCCACTGAGACCGCAGAGCAAGCACTTTCTGAGCAATCCTCGGCTGAAGAGATTGTGACCTCTGAAACCACCGAATCTGAAACCACCGAATCTGAAACCGCTAAGTCTGAAACCATCACATCTGAAGCGGTTGCAGAAGACGAACTCATCATTATCGCTGATGAATTGATCAGTCCTACCATCATCGTTGAGGCTAACCCGGTTGAGGCTAACCCGACAATTGAGGTAGAGGCGATCGCCCCCTTTGATGTAGCAGGTTGGCAAGAGGATTTGCCAGAGGAGCCAGAGGATCTCGTGGAGGCTACATTGCTGGAGCCAACTACAGCTGGAGAAGAGGTCGTCACTCCACTCACGTTCGGTACCAATCTTCCTGAAGAAGAGGAACTTTGGCACGACTTAGCCAAGCTGATTGATGTTGCAGAAGTAGCACCTGCTGCTACACCTAGCGCTACGGCAGAGACCGTCGAGCCACCCACAGACAAGTCGAAGGCGATCGCAGCCCCGGCGGAGTCAACCAGTACAGCCTCTTTTACCTTTTCATCTAGTTGGCCCTCCCCCACCCTGTATCCCCTGCGATCGCACAAAAAACGCGCTTCAATGGCGGCGGTAGAGCTACCCAGCTTTCCTCAGCCTCGTTCTTAATTGAATTGAGACCTAACCCCCAGCCCCTTCCCTACGAGGGAAGGGGAGCAAGATTTTCAGAACTCACGTTATCAACCTTTCTTGCCTGCTAAAGGGCTACTGGTGCCAAGGTGGGCAGATGGGGATATCTCAGGTGGCTCAGACTGAGAGGCAGAGAGGTTGGACAGCGATCGCTTGAGGCTAACTTGAGGACGACCTAGGCCCGCCGTTAGCGCATAGTTCCAGCTCAAAAACCACAACCAAAAGCCAGGGTAGTGCGTCTCTAGCCAAGGTTGGCTCCAGCGGGTCAGTGACGGTAGCCAACTACCCACTAAGCTACTCATTAGGGCAGCAACCGTAAAGTTTACATAGCTACCAATCCAGCGGAAAAAGTCTTTCGGGCCAGCCAGTTGCCAGATCCAGATCAATAGGGCAGGGTTTTGCCATGCGGCTTGGATCGCCATGCGGTTAAATGATACCCAATCAGCTCGGTCCTTAATAAAGGCATCTGCTACCGCCGGAGATTCCGCTGCCAAAATGCCAAAGAAGGTATTCAGCATGGCATTGATGCGCTCTGGCGGCAGGAATCGGTGGGTGGGCACCATCATGCCTTTAGAGAACAGCCAGGTAACGGAGACATTGCTTTGAAACGTATGGATGCGGTTGAGGTGCTTAGCGCTGAGCAAATCATGCTGCAAAGCCGTGTCGAGCAAGTGAGTTAAACGGCCCAGATTCCGTACTAAGGAGCCGAATCCGGTGAAAACCAAGGGAGACTGCAACGAAGCAGCATCCCCGATTGCCACTAACCGATCGAACGCGACTTGGCGATCGCGACTGCCTACCGTGAAGTGACCTGGAATATAACCAAACGTCGGTTTACGCCACACTAGCTGATCCATATCGCAGCGGCGGTACTCAGGCAGAATCGTAAAAAAGTCCTCGTACATCTCTAGCAGCGAGCCAGGATTATCAGGATGTACCTGATGGTAGTGGAATAGATAAATCGTGAGCTCCTCGCCGTGAGCGGGAAACAATTCCCAAATCAGTTGTCGCCCTTTGGAAATGTCGCCATGACTGTTGAGGACATCGCCATACTTGGCATCCCAAACTTCCGGCTCGAAACCACTCGCGATCGCGGCTCCTACCGTGGGGCAAACGCTGTCAAAGGCTCGACCGCCATTCAGTTGCCAAGCGATCGGGGAAGCCGTACCCATTGCATCGACGAGTAAGCGACCCGTGACTTGTTTGGGCGATCGCGTCGGTAAGTGAGTCAGCTTTACCGTCACTTGCTCAGCACTCACATCAGCTCGGACAAACTCAGTTTCATCCCAAACTTCACCCCCTGCCGCTCGGAATTTGTCGCCACAAACTCGCAACAGTTTCTCGGCATCAATTCCCACATTCAAAACGGTCGGCGTGTGCAGAATTGGAGCCTTGGCTTGGGGCGGATTGTTGGCATCAAAAAATTTATGGAATCCGTCGATGTATTCCCTAGCAATCACGGATTCAAAGTCAGCAGGCGTGAACAGCCCTAAATCAATCAAGCTCTGGAATTCATCACGAGAAATATTCCATTCTCGGTTCATACGGCCAAAGGGCAAGCGCTCCACCAACAGCACCCGGTAGCCCAGCCGAGCCATCACCGCGGCATGGATCACCCCCAGCGCGCCACCAATATAGATCAAGTCGTAATCGAAAGTACTGGGGTTTTGCGAATCTGAATTGCTTCCGCCTAATCCTCCCTTGCTCGCTTCTGATCGAAAAATGACCTGTTGCGGTTGCTGAGGATTTCGGACACCCTCACGCCAGCGTTGCTCCCACCAGTAAACGCGAGTTAAGTCATATTCCCCATTCGGCATTTTCTGAAAGAACTTCACCGTTTGGGGATAGCGAGGAGCCAAAGCTTCAAAGATCGATTGCTGCGTTAGGTCGATCGCAGGTGGCACAGGATATTGATTCGGAAACTGCTGCCTAATCTCGGTCGTAAGTTGCTGGAGAAATTTCTGCTCTCCTGGAATTGCGCTCTCTGCCCACCGGAAAATTTTTAAATAGGTTGTTCGCTGTAACGACCAGACAAAAACTGACAGCTCTGGGTCTAGGGCACTCGTTGGATCTGAAATCGTCTTAGATGCCGTTGTAGTCCTGGAGCATCTAATGCGGAAGCCATTGGGCGTCACAATCTTCTCGCCCAGCTCTGAGTGAAAGTCTTGTTGTAGCCACTGACACACAGCTTTTGTGTCTGGGGTAGGAACTTCAAGGTAAAGAATTTCTTTCATCGTGGGGATTATTTGGGGGATTTACTCCAGCAAATTACGTAGCAAGGCAGGGTTGACAGAACCCCAAATTACGTTAAACTTCCGAATACTAAATTACTTAAGAAACTTTACAACATTCTCATATAGCTTCTAGGCGGCGATCGCCTTAATTAACTAGCCATGAATTATCCCATCCCTGTGAATTCTGAAGAAATTGTTGCGCTTCGCCAGGAGCCAGTTGACGAAGAGCTGGTGGCTGCCGCGATCGCGGGTGTGGTCCTGATTACACGCTCTGAAGGTCGTTCTCTAGAAGATTTAACAACAGAGGTCCTTACAGACGACAGCTTGCTCGATGCGGCTCAGCGCCGTTGGCTCAGCGACATCGTGGCTCAAGCCTGGCAAAGCCTACCATAGTTCTGGAACGAGTTCTTTACTTATGCAATTAAGAGCGTTAAAGCGAACCAGCGGCTAATGCAGGATCTGAGTGCCCAAATTATTCGAGCTTGGCGCGATCGCGTCGGCCCTAAACTATTGCCGCTGCTCTCTACAGTGCGACTCGGTGGTTTGGTGCTCGCAGGTTTAGCTCTCTGGGGCTTTGCCGAAATAGCCGATGAGGTTTTAGAAAAAGAAACGCAAGCATTCGATACGACAATTTTGTTGAGTCTGCGGGAGCTACATAACCCCCTGCTCGATCGCCTCATGATCGCAATTACGTTTCTGGGAGAGCCAACAGAACTAACTATTATGAGTTTGGCCCTAGGCGCTTGGCTGCTCTGGCGAGGTCAACGCTCTGAAGCAACTACATTGGCGATCGCGGCAGCAGGGGCAGCGGGACTCAATGTTTTGCTGAAGGATGTGTTTGCGCGTGCCCGTCCCGCGTTGTGGGCCAGGATTGTGGATGTGAAATATTACAGCTTTCCTAGTGGTCACGCCATGCTATCGGTGGTGGTCTATGGGTTGCTGGGTTATTTGCTAGCGACTCACTTTAAGCGGTGGCGTGTTGGAATTCTGATCTCGACAGCAGTTCTAGTTGCCGCGATCGGGTTTAGTCGGCTCTATTTGGGCGTTCACTGGCCCACCGATGTTTTGGCAGGTTATGCAGCGGGTTTGGTCTGGTTACTAACCTGCATCCTCAGCATCGAAATCTGGCGACACCGAGGCACAATACGAACTCAAGAGGCAGCACGCCCGAAGTCAACCAGTACTAAGTGAGTAAAAGCGAAGTAAGAAAAGTGGTCATTCTACCAGCCCTCACCTTAGGCTGGAGAAGAAGAGAGTCTCCACAGCTATTTTGGTTAACCCAGTTAGCAATAGAGCAGTTGCGCGGCCTTGAGGCCCTCTTGAATACAATGGACAGTTCATCTTCCAGTTAATATGCAGAAAATTTTCACAGCTCACGAATCTGACACTCTCTTTGCAGGCAAAACTACGATTGGGGTGCAGACGCTATTTTTAGGTGAGCGGATTGACATCAAAGTCTTAGAAAAAGGCGATCGCTTAGCCGTTTTACCTTTAGTGGTGACCGCAGGAGAGCAAGGTTGTGCAGTGATATTTCGTTATGGAGCTGTGGTGCTCTTTAACTTAACTCCAGAGGAAACTGACGCTTTTCTAGCCAATCTTAAGCCTTCTGTAATTGAGCCGTTTGACAAACCGGAAACGGAAGCCGATCAGATTCAGCTCAGCCCCGCTGATGCCTCTCGGGTTAAAGACGGCATTATTCTCCTGAGCGAGTTTACAGTAGAGCGACTGCAGATTGTAGCTGATGTTTTGGCTAAAAGCGTGGTTCTGTCCCACTACGAAGCCAGCATTTCTGATTTCTTCGATCGCATTGAACCCCTAGCAGCTGACCTACAATACCAAGGCCGAGGCAAACGCCAAGACCGAGAATTGCTGCGCCATATCGGGGGCACGTTGTTGATTCAGCACAAAATGGTGGGACTGGTAGCCTTTGGCGAAAAGCCAGAAACCCTTTGGGAGCGCCCAGAATTAGAGCGCCTCTACCTCCGCATGGAAGATGAATATGAAATTAGCGAACGCAACTTAGCCTTACAACGCAAATTAGAGTTGATTTCGCGCACCGCTGAAACTGTGCTGGATTTACTGCAACGCAATAGTAGCCAGCGAGTAGAGTGGTACATCGTTATTTTGATCGTGGTCGAAATTCTGCTGACCCTGTATGAATTGTTTTTCCGAGGCTAACCACGCGGCTCAAACCGCTTCAACACAGTCAGCACAAAAAGCACCATGAGGGCAGCGATTAAGCTGAGGGCTAGCAAACCACAACCTGCGGCAATCCCTAACCCTGCTGAAACCCAGATTGCCGCAGCAGAAGTCAGCCCTCGGATACGCACTTGCTCAGATTTGTGCTTCGCCTGCTGGAGGATTTCCCCTGCCCCTAAGAAGCCGATTCCGGCGGCTATGCCTTGAATGACGCGACTAAGAGCATCGGCACTGGCTTCGGTTTGCCCTAATTGGATAGGAATGAGCACTAAAAGCGCCGAGCCAAAACTAACGAGCATGTGGGTTCTCAGGCCAGCGGGTTTATGGTGAATCTCCCGCTCAAAGCCAATGACGCCACCAACGAGCAAAGCCAGACTTAGTCTGGCAACGATGTTGACTAAAGCGTCCCAAGTAATTGGATGAATAACAGTCAAGGTTTACCAACAAGCAATCAGGATTGTAGCTCTCCACTGTACTATTCTTTCGAGCCCTCAGGTGAGCTAGCGATCGCCTCTAGAATCGTACATAGCTGAAACCAACGCACTTCTGTAGTAGTTAACATCAGTTCCCTTGCCTATCAACCCAAAGAAGCCTGAATTAATCTCTTGCCAACCTGGAAGAGCACAGGAGGGTGCGGGTGACGCAATTTATACAATCAACTTTATTAATAGTTACTTTCTGAAACATTTGAATAAATTAAAGAAAGTTCATTTTAAGATAGGGCTAATGTTAAAGCTTTTCACTCTAGGGAGTCTCCACTTCCTCCCAGAGATAGAAGCAGTGGAAGAGCATAAACGCTGGTGAGTTGGGTGCATCTCCGTGTCCAGTTGTTTTTCTGCCACCGTCCTCTAAATAACTGCGAAGTTTCCGGGAGGGTCAGTGTCATAGAACAACTTATTAGTTGGCAGGAGTAAATAGTGCACATAGAAACCCAAACGGCAGCAGTAAAAGCAACAGCAAGTTTTGATCAACCATTATTAGACCCTTTTTTTACGCTATCTCTAGATTTGCTTTGTGTGGTGGGTTTCGACGGCTATTTCAAGCGCTGGAATCCAGTTTGCGAAAAAACCTTGGGTTTTCCTGCTGCTGAGCTACTCGCCACTCCTGCAATGCAATTTGTGCACCCTAGCGATCGCGCTTTGACCAAAGCTTATATCCAGCAACTACTGCTGAGTTCAGAACCCATTTGTTTTGAGAATCGCTGCTTGTGCCAAGACGGTTCCTATCGTTGGTTATCTTGGAAAGCTCAAGCGCTGCCAGAGCAAAAATTAATTTATGCCACCGCCCACGACATTACGGAACGTAGGCGATCGGCGAAACAACTGCGCTCCAGTGAGGAAAGATTTCAGCTCCTGGTAGAAAGCGTCAAAGACTATGCCATTTATATGCTCGACTCAGATGGCGTGGTCATTAGTTGGAACACAGGCGCAGAGCGGATCAAAGGCTACAGTGCTGAAGAAGTGATTGGTCGGCATTTCTCTTGTTTTTATCCACCCGAACAAGTCCAAGAAGGCAAACCTGCGTGGGAGCTACAGCAAGCTGCTACCTTGGGCCAGTGCGAAGTAGAAGGTGAGCGGGTCCGCCGAGATGGCTCCAGATTTTGGGTGAATGCGCTCATGATCGCGCTGCGGGATAACCACGGCCAACTCCAAGGCTTTGCGAAAGTGACGCGAGACATTACGGAGCGCAAGCAAACGGAATCGATTCTGCAACGAGCCTTTGATCAACTAGAAAAGCGGGTCCACGAGCGGACTAGCGAGCTATCCCAAGCGAACTTCATGCTCAAGCAAGAAATTGCCGAGCGGGAGCAGATGGAAGCAGCGCTCAGGCAGTCAGAGGCGCAACTGAAGCAGCAAGCTCAACAGCTAGAGTCCACCTTGCATGAGCTACAACGGACTCAATCTCAACTGGTTCAGTCGGAAAAGATGTCCAGTTTGGGCCAGTTGGTCGCAGGGGTGGCGCATGAGATCAATAACCCAGTCAGCTTTATTTACGGCAACGTCAAGTATGCTGACGAATATGTTCAGACAGTGCTGCATTTACTGACGCTCTATCAACAACAATGTCCCGATCCGGTGGATGAGTTGCAAGCGGCCCTGGGAGGAATTGACTTAGAGTTTCTGGCGACAGACCTGCAAAAACTGCTGCAATCGATGAAAGTTGGGGCGGAACGGATTCGCGAAATTGTCTTGTCTCTACGGAACTTCTCACGCTTGGATGAAGCGGAAATGAAAGCAGTAGACATTCATGAAGGTCTCGACAACACGCTTTTGATTCTGAAAAATCGGCTCAAAGCCCATGCGGGTCATCCTGGAATTACGGTGCTGCCAGAATATGGCGATCTCCCCCTCGTGGAGTGTTACGCCGGACAGCTCAACCAAGTCTTCATGAATATTCTGAGTAACGCGATCGATGTTTTGGAGGACTCCCAAGACCAGTCTGCTAAGCAACCAGGGGTGATCCATGTTTGCACGACTGTGCAGGCCGATCAGTGGGTAGTCATTCGTATTGCTGACAACGGGCCTGGCATCAGTGAAACGGTGCAGCGGCGACTCTTTGATCCCTTTTTTACCACCAAACCAGTCGGGCGTGGGGTGGGATTAGGCTTGTCCATCAGCTACCAAATTGTGGTGGAGAAGCATGGAGGTCGCTTAAAGTGTCACTCCATTCCGGGTCAAGGCACAGAATTTGTGATTGAAATTCCTAGCTCGGCAGCTCTCAGGTCCAGCCCACCTCTGGCTGAACCAGTGCAACTCCAGCCGCGATCGCGAGACAAACAATCCGTCCTAAACCCCCTGCCCTCTAAGCAATGTGTGTAGTGCTGAGCCTGGTGGAGGATTTGTCCTAAAATTGGACAACGAGCAGGTCAGTTAGGGAAGTAGCGGTCATGGGTGTGTCTATTGAGGTTAGTAGCGACAACTTTGCCGCTGAGGTCGTGCAAAAGTCCTACGAAAAGCCAGTCGTAGTCGATTTTTTTGCTCAGTGGTGCGGCCCCTGCCAGATGCTGAAGCCAATCTTAGAGAAGTTGGTGCAGGAGTACGATTTCGTCTTAGCCAAGGTTGACATTGACCAAAGCCCAGATTTAGCCAATACCTACGGTGTGGAAGGGGTGCCAGATGTCAAAATCTGGATGCAAGGTGAAATGCGAGATGGCTTTGTTGGTGTTTTACCAGAACCCAAGCTGCGATCGCTGCTCTCAGAGTTAAGCCTAAAGTCTGAGCTAGAGCAAGGGTTAGAAACGCTACAGACTGCGATTCAAACGGGGGACGTAGCTACAGCTAAGCAACTGCTGCAAGCCTTGAGCGAGGAATATCCTGAAGATCGCCGCTTAATTTTGGCGGGTGCCAAGTTTCTAGTTAGCCAAAATAAGTTCGAATCAGCGACCAAGTTATTGACTGCAATTCAAGCCGATGACAAAGAGTATTTCGCTCAAGCCCAGGCCATAAAGGCCTTAGTTCAGTTTCAGCAAATAGTGACAGAATCCGCCGCTGAAAATGAACTAGATGAACTGTTTTTTAAGGCGATTCGCCTGACTTTAAATGAAGATTATGCCGCAGCCTTAAATCTATTTTTAGAGGTAGTCGGTCGAAACCGGAATTATCGGGGGGATGGTGCCCGAAAAGCCATGATCATGATCTTTGACCTATTGGGGGATGCTCATCCTTTAACAAAGGAGTATCGTAAGCAATTACTGTTGGTCTTGTACTAGTTGAGCTGGCCCTGGATGAGACAATGGCGAAGCCATTCAAGTGATAGATATTCTAGAAGTTTGTGGTTTTACGGTTGAGGGATTCGCCACCAAAAACTTCAGGATGAGCAAGCTAAGTTGCTTGAGCTAAAATTTATCAGTTTTAACTGTTACTTCTAGCGGCTGGCTTTAACAGTTAGCTTCATTAATAAATATTGTTAATTTAATGAGATGACTCAACTTTAGGTTTGAGCAGATGTTGATCGAATAGGCTTGAGCGCAAGTGGAATAGTCAGTGAAATGAAAACTAAGCGATCGCTGAATTGCAGACTCAGCTTGCATTAGATAGGTTCTTCTTCGCGTACAAATTTTCTAATATTTCTATCCGCACAACGATGAAACTTTGCCAGTAGAATTGAGAAAAAGTTCCTCAAAAACACCGAGAAAAACTTTTAAATAGTATAAAATTGTTGTTTAAAATTGGGTTTACTACAAGTGGAATCATCTTTTTTTACGGTTTACCAAACCCAGTCAGGGATTGAACTGCGACCAGGCTGTGATGATTCAACAGCCGAAGCTCGTTTGATTTGTACCTGTAAAAACTACGAAGCTGCCTACGAAACGGCTCAGTCAATTGCTCATACTCGGAGCTTGCCGTTAATAGATTGTGTCTACGCTAACCCGATGTCCTGATATTCATTAACCTAAACTTCATTCCAGCCGCTCCTAAAAGTAGCCCGATGGCTTGTGTCCAGTAACTCCAGCCAGACGGATTAATGCCACTGGGTATAGTGAAGCTATCTAACCCATAAGTTGCCTGCTGGATAAACCACCAGAACAAGTAAACCCATACAGGTAACTCAAGCGGCACAAAAACGACTACCAAGGGCAGAATAGAGTCAATTTTGGCTTTGGGAAAACCAACTAAGTAAGCGCCCAAAACTGCGGCGATCGCACCATTGGCACCAATAAATGGAGCCTGTAGGGTTGGGTTAATCAAGACTTGTAAGCTACTAGTCATGATCCCGGCCATCACAAAAAAAGCTAGAAATGCTCCATGTCCCAGCGTGGCTTCAACTTGGGCTCCAAAAACTCTAAAAAAAAGTAAATTTCCCAGCAGTTGGGCAAAGCCTTGATGCAAAAATAAACTCGCTACGAGGGAAGCAACAAGCAAGGGTAGCGCCAACCATTGACCCGCGATCGCGTCTTGACTCAGAGCAGCTATCCGCGCTGGCACCACGCCCCAAGTCTGTAAAAAATCATTTAAGGCGGGCGAACCTAACTGCAACTCCCACAAAAATAAACCAACACTAAGTCCAATCAAGCCATAGGTCACAATCGGGTGAGAGCGCCGGGGTAAGTTATCACCGATGGGAATCATGGCGAGAGCAGACTCAAGGTTTCAACTAGCCTACTCTAGGTCTGCAAATAGGTCAGCTAAAACTTGGTTGGAAAACAGAAAGCCTTCTGGATCGCTGAGCTTGATCCGAGCTTCTGGCGGTAGCGCTTCTAAAGGTAGCTGGGCGATCGCTTCCCATTCCACTCCGACGACTTCTACCCAGCCTTGTGCATAATGCGACTGCAAAGAATGGCAGATTTTATCTAAGCTAAGTTTGCCAAATTGCTGAGCTAACTCCACCAAACTTAAACCTTCGGCAAGACGGAAACCCAGCATCAATGTGTCGAGGAGAAGGTCTTGGAAGGATGCGGAAGGAGGAGAGCTAGAGAGGTTGGATTTTTGGGCTTTGACCCATTCATAGTATTCGCGGGTTTTGCGGGGGCGGGTGAAGCGTTGCCCTTGTAGGTAACTAGCGGCTCCCATACCAAAACCATAAAAAGGCTGGTTTTTCCAGTAAACGCGATTGTGACGACACTGGAACCCCGGTTGCGCGTAGTTGGAAACTTCGTAGTGTTCGTATCCCGCAGTGCTGAGCAGTTGTTGGGCTAAGCGATACATTTCAGCCGCAGATGTATCGGAGGGTAGCGGCTGGTCTCCGGGTTGATATTGCCGACCAAAGGCTGTGACAGGCTCTACAATCAGGTCGTAGCAGGAAAGATGCTTGGGAGCTAAAGCGATCGCGGCTTCTATGGAGGCTTGCCACTGATCTAGGGTCTGATGCGGTAACCCCGAAATTAAATCTAAACTAAAGTTAACCATCGGCGCTTGGTGGATTAGTTCCACCGCCGCATAAACATCTGCCACCGAATGGGTGCGACCACAGAGCGTTAATAATTCCGGTTGGAATGCCTGCACACCTAAGCTAACTCGATTGATTCCAGCCGCTCGATAGCCTTGAATTTGAGCCAGATCAAAGGTGCCTGGGTCGATCTCAATCGAGATTTCGGCATTCGCAGCGATACCAAACTTATGCTCTAACGTTTGCAGAATGCGATCGAGCTGGGCTACAGAAAGTAGAGACGGAGTCCCACCCCCAAAAAAAATGGTTTCTAAAGGCTGAATAGGAACGGCTTTATCTAATATAGGTAGCTCTACAGGCAGCTCAATTTCTTGGCAGAGCACTTCCACATACTGGGTGATCGCCCCAGAATTCTCACCCCGAGCCTGATCCCCCACCACAGATACTGGAAAATCACAGTAATAACAGCGCCGCCGACAAAAAGGGATATGCAGATAAGCCGCTTTCGGGCGATCGCGATCGAGGGTTGGAGTCAAAGAATTTGTGTTGTCTAACAGCAATTTAATGAATGATTTAGGACTGTTGTTTTAACCAAAAATCTAATGAAATCAATACATTCACGATTAAGCGTTATCCTGCCAAACTAAAACCGCTGAGATAAAGCAAGCAGAAAAGTTATTTCATGAAGTGCAATTTCATCAAAAGCTCGAACAACAGCTATTACAAAGTTAAGGAAGTCGAAGATATAAAATAGAGCCATGTAAATTTTTAGTAGCTGAGTGAGTTCAAGTCGCTGCTGAAGCCCTTCCAAATATTGAAAGTGAATTCAATCGGCTTAACACGGCGCTCACCGATCGCTTAACTCTCTTCTAGTCCCTCCCAGAGCTTGTCTATTGGGACTAGACATTCATCCCATCCATCCCAATGGGCTATACATATGCTCGATGCACTGATCATCTTTTCATTCATACTAGCAGGGGGGGGGATCGGCTTCTTCAGCGTTGATCTCCTACCCAACACAGCCTTAGCCCAAGTCAGCAATCGTGAAGGTTTGAGCTTGGTCACCGCTGGCTTCGGAGCCTTGATTGGCATGGCTTTTGGCCTTGCGGCTCAGACTGCCTATCGGCGGCTAGAAAAACAAGTTCGGCAAATGCCCGTTGATATTTTGCTCAGTCGTTCTGTCGGGCTAGTCTTGGGGCTTTTGGTCGCCAACCTGATGCTAGCGCCCATTTTCTTGCTACCGATCCCCTGGGAATTTGCTTTTATTAAGCCATTAGCAGCCGTACTTGGCAGCATTTTGTTTGCGTTCTCTGGGATGTCCTTGGCCGATACTCACGGTCGAGCCTTGCTACGGCTGATCAATCCCCACTCTGTAGAAACTATGTTGCTGGCAGAAGGCACCTTGAAACCTGCCGCCACTAAAGTTTTGGATACTAGCTGCATCATTGACGGACGTATTGAAGAACTTCTTGGTACCGGGTTTCTAGAAGGCCAGATTTTGATCCCGCAGTTTATTTTGCTGGAACTGCAACAAGTGGCTGATGCCTCTAGCGATCAGAAACGGGTGCGTGGACGCCGGGGTTTAGACATCCTCAATCGCATGAAGGAATCTTATCCTGAACGACTGGTGATTCATTCGGCAGACTACGATGATGTCTCGACTGTCGATGCGAAGCTGGTGCGGTTGGCCCAGGAAATTAACGCCACTTTGCTCACCAATGACTACAACTTAAATAAAGTCGCTAGCCTCCAGCGTGTGCCAGTCTTAAACATCAACGAATTGGCCCAATCGCTACGACCTGCTTATTTGCCAGGAGATTACCTAGATTTGAAGATCCTCAAAGAAGGCAAAGAACCTGCTCAGGGTGTGGGCTACCTGAACGACGGCACAATGGTAGTGGTGGAAGAAGGGGGCAACCGGATCGGGGATGAACTGCAAGTGGTGGTCACGGGAGCCTTACAAACCTCGGCGGGTCGAATGATTTTTGCTCGACCCAAGTCTTCAATTGTGGCTTAACTGATGGCAAGAGCCACCAGAGTCAAGCTGTGCGATCGCTGTGCTAATTCTGCGGCTGTGCTCTACCGCGTCAAGCTAGATGAGTCTGAGCAATGGCGGTTTGTCTGCGATCGCTGCTGGCCTGAAGTCAGCCAAGGCAATCCATCTTATGTCTATGGCGGCACTTGGAAAGCCCAAAAGCGTCGGTAGAAACCATTTTCTTTTATTCTGATGCCAGGGCATCTCCATAAGTTCGAGATCAGTTTGAGGAATCAGGGATGGGCGATCGCTCGTCCCTTTTTGCTAGAGGCTAACTGTGACGTGGAAATCGGGAGTTACGTGGAAATTGGGAGTAGGAGCGTTGAGTAACCCAGCGGGTCAGGATTCTAAGTGGCTCAATTCAGATTTAGGTTGGAGCTTGGGGCTACTAGTTGCGGCTTGTGGTCTATGGGGGATCAACTTGGGTGGGGTGCCGCTGCGAGACTGGGACGAAGGTACTTATGCAGCGATCGCCAAAGCTATGTACCGCACTGGCAATTGGCTCTACCCCATGATCAACGGTAGTCCTTATCTCAACAAGCCACCGCTGCTGGAATGGTTGATTGCCAGTAGTTACCAGCTATTTGGGGTGAGTGACTTTACGACTCGGTTACCCGCTGCGCTTCTGGGTGCATGCGCCGTACCGCTGTTGTATTGGGTTGGGCGACAAGTGTTTAGCCAGCGCCTACCAGCTCTGTTCTCGGCTGCCGTATATCTCACTCTGTTGCCTGTGGTGCGGCATGGACGACTGGCGATGCGTGATGGCATCAGTGTCACCTTCTTGCTGCTGTTATTGGGATGTCTACTGAAAGCGCGACAGGATCGCCGTTGGGCTTTAGGAGTGGGCATTGCACTAGGCTTGTTGGCTCTGACCAAAGGAATTTTGGCGCTATTGCTGGGAGCGATCGCGTTCAGTTTTCTGGTCGTAGATCGGCAGTATGCTTTGCTTCGGAGTCCCTATTTGTGGTCTGGAATTGCTTTGGGATCAGTGCCCGTCTTCGCTTGGTATGCGGCTCAAGTGCAGCACTACGGCTCTGTTTTTCTACAAGTGCATTTCCTGGCGCAATCGGTAAATCGGGTTTGGAAATCGGTCAACAGCAACACTGGCCCTGTTTGGTATTACCTTTTAGAATTGTTGAAATACACTTGGCCTTGGCTGATCTTCTTACCCAGTGGATTGATTTTGGCGTGGCAGAAGCGGCAACTGACTTGGAGCCGTTTGATTTTAGTAGGAATCGGGATCTACCTGAGTGCTGTTTCAGTCATGACGACCAAATTGCCTTGGTACGTGCTCCCGCTCTATCCCTTCGTGTCTTTAGCCTTGGGGGCACAACTGGAGCAGCTTTGGCACCGCGATCGCCTTTATTCCAAAGTAGCCGCAGGATTCTTAGGACTTTTAGCGATCGCTGGTTTCGCGGGGGGAGCTTATGGCAGTTGGGCTGATTCTCAACCTGTTTTGTTGGCGATCGGTGTAACGGTCGGTGTGAGCTTTGGTTGGGCTGCTTGGTGGATTCTACGGCAGCAGCGGCAGTTCATCACAGTGTTGCTGGTGGGCTGCTACCTCAGCCTAGGACTGCTGATGAGTTCACCGCTTTGGCTGTGGGAGCTGAACGAGGCTTATCCGGTGCAGCCAGTCGCAGCCTTAATTGCCACTCATACCCCACCGGGAACGACTGTTTACACCTCATTTCCCAATCATCGTCCCAGCCTGAATTTCTACAGCGATCGCCTAGTGTTGCCTGCGGGGCTACCAGATTTGCAGCGGCTCCAAGCCACCCAGCATTATCTGTTGCTAGATACCGCGGTGCTCAATAGCTTGCAGATTTCTAGCCAACGAGTTTTAGGCAATGCTGAGGGGTTTGCCTTAGTTGCGCCTTCCACTGCTCCAACTCCTTAAGAAGTCAGTTGCCAGATTTTAATCGTGTTGTCCCAACTGCCACTGGCAAACAACTGCCCGCCCGCACTCACCGCGATCGCACTGACGGGGTTGGAGTGGTCGGTTAAGTTGCAGATTAAGTCTCCGGTGCCAATACTCCAGATTTTGATTGTCTTGTCGCTACTGCCACTAATCAGCATGCGGCCATCCGGGGTAATGGCGATCGCGTTCACCATATCGGAGTGGCCTGTGAGCGTGCGGACCAACTCCCCTGTACTCAGATTCCACAAGCGAATGCTTTTATCTTTGCTGCCACTCGCCAAGATTTGTCCATCCGGGGTAATCGCCACCGAATTGACCGAGTTGAAGTGTCCATAGAGCGTACGAGTCAACTCCCCGCTGCCTAAATGCCACAGCTTAATTTGGTTGTCTAGCCCGCCACTGGCCAACAACAAGCTATTGGGACTGATCGCAACCGACTTCACCATGCCCGCAGTTCCAGATAAGGTGCGGAGCAGCTCTCCCGTTCGCACCTTCCACAACCGCACTGTTCTGTCTTCACTGCCACTTGCTAAAAGCAAACCGTTGGGGGTGATCATGACAGAGTTGACATCTCTAGAATGTCCGACCAGATTGTTGAGCAGATCACCAGTCTGGAGGTTCCAAATCTTGACCGTCGTATCGTCACTACCACTGACCAGCAGTTGTCCGTCCGGGCTAATCGCCACAGAATTGACTGCCTTGAGGTGACCTGGTAAGGTGCGGATCAAGCTGCCCGTTTGCAGATTCCAGACCTTGATTGTGTCATCCAAGCTGCCGCTCGCAAGGATTTGTTTGCGAGAACTCATAGCTAGTGACATCACCCAAGAAGAGTGCCCTGTCAACGTACCAACACACCGCCACAGAGCTGCTTGGGACTGGCGTGGCCCCGAAAAAGTGCGCCCCGCAGAGGGGTTTGCAGTTATAGGTTGAGAAACTGGCTGGGAAACTGGCGTGGACGAGCTTGGTCCAGAAGTGAAACTAGAAATAGAGTAGCCAGAAGGCCGTGATGTAGGTGGCTGGGAAGTTAGAGGTCGCGATCGCGGTGGTTGCGAAGTGGGAGGAATACTGGATAGTGGTGGGTTAGATGGTTTCGGTGCCGAGTCCGGTAGGGGAGCGGCCACAGCTTGTAAATCTTGCAGCACTTCGTCCACCGCCTGATAGCGATCGCTAACTAAATCCTTGAGCAGCTTGTCCAGAATTTGTCCTAATTGTTGGCTGATATTGGTCCCTTTCTTAGCCAGGTAATCCCGCCACAGCCATCGTCCTTGTAAAGGATCGTAGAGATCCTCTGGCTTCACGCGGGTCATTAAGTAAAGACAGGTCGCACCCAAGCTGTACAAATCACTGGCTGGGTAGGCTTTGCCGCTCCGCAGTTGCTCAATCGGTGAATAGCCCTCGGTGCCAATTTTGGTGCCTGGTTGTGCCAAGGTGACATCTCTCAGCAGCTTGGCTACGCCAAAGTCAATCAGCACCAATTTATGGTCTAACTTGCGCCGCACGATATTGGAAGGTGTGATGTCTCGGTGAACGACCTGACACTCATGCACAAACCGCAAAACGGGCAGGAGGTCAGCCAAAACATCCCGAATTTTTTGTTCGCTAAACCTGCCTTGTTGCTGAAGTTCCTGGCTTAAATTCAGCCCCTCAATAAATTGCTGCACTAAGTACAAGCGCTGCTCTTGCTCAAAGTAAGCTAACAAAGCTGGAATTTGAGGATGCTCACCCAGCTCATGCAGCCGTACTGCTTCTTGATCAAACAAACGAATTGCTTTATCTAACGAGCGGGCACTTTGCACCTGAGGCGAAAACTGCTTCACCACGCAACGAGTCTTGAGACGGTCTTCATCGATCGCCAAATAAGTACGCCCAAAACCGCCTTGCCCAATCGGCTGCAAAATCCGGTAGCGATCTCTGAGTAAGGGAATCAACTTTGTCTCACAGCTCTGGCAGACAGCGGCACTATCAGAATTTTGGGGTTGCTTACAGTTCGGATTCAGGCAACAAATCATACTCAGACGGCACCCAACGGATCTGCATTGATCTTCATTGTCCCAGGGGGATTCTCACGCTGACTTAAAATGTAACGAAATAGTACGAGGCAGCGTGATAAAACCAGATTTCACGAAAAAACCCCTGAGCGTAAAGCTGCAAGGGTTAAATTATTCTATATTTCTGCTGGGAGTACCGCTAATTTCAATCTAACGGCAAGCTGCGATCGCTCAAACTCAACCACCTGCGATCGCTGGAATGATGCTCACTTCGTCGCCATCGCTCAGTGGAGTCTTTTGCCCATCCAAGAACCGGATGTCTTCGTTATTGACGTAGAAGTTGACAAAGCGGCGCAACTCACCTTGGTCATCACAAAGACGAGCTTTGATGCCAGGGCAGCTTTGCTCTAAAGACTCCAAGAGTTCACTAATGTTAGTACCCGCACACTCAACAGTGGCTTGGTTATTGGTCAGCTTTTGCAGAGGAGTCGGAATCAGAACTTTAACGGACATAGGACAAATTGAAAGGATGAAAAAGGATGAGATAGGGAAAGAATAGAAAGACGCTAGCGTCTTTCTATTCTTTCTAGACTAATACTTGTTGCCACTCTAGGCGATCGAGGGTGCGGGAGCGCTCTAAAGCTCGCTCGAAGCTGTCGAGTTTGGGTTCGATAGTCAGGGGTTCGTTAATGCAGCCTTGTAACGCTTCTTGAGTCTTGAGGCCATTACCCGTAATGTAAACAACGGTGGTTTCATCAGGGTTGATCTTACCTGCTTCTACTAGCTTCTTCAGCACTGCGATCGTGGTGCCACCTGCGGTTTCGGTGAAGATGCCTTCAGTTTCAGCCAGCAGTTTGATCCCTTCAATAATCTCTGTGTCGTTGACCGACTCGATATTGCCGTTGGTTTTCTTCGCCACGTCTACCGCATAGACACCATCAGCAGGGTTACCGATCGCGATCGACTTAGCGATCGTGTTTGGCTTGACAGGAGAGATAAAGTCACGACCTTCGCGGAAAGCCTGAGCAATAGGAGAGCAGCCTTCAGCCTGAGCGCCACTGAAGCGCACTGGCTTCTCATCTACTAAACCAACTTTGACGAATTCTTGGAAGCCTTTGTAGATCTTGGTAAACAGAGATCCAGAAGCCAAAGGAGCGACCACATGATCGGGCAGTTCCCAACCGAGTTGCTCAGCAACTTCGTAACCGAGGGTTTTGGAACCTTCGGAGTAGTAAGGACGCAGGTTGATGTTGACGAAGCCCCAACCGTGGGTGTTGGCAACTTCCGAGCAGAGGCGATTCACTTGGTCGTAGTTACCTTGCACTGCCATCACCGTCGGGCCGTAGATCAAGGTACCCAGGACTTTTCCTGCTTCTAGGTCAGAGGGGATGAAGACGCAGCAATCCAGACCTGCATGAGCCGCGATCGCAGCCGTGGAGTTAGCCAAGTTGCCTGTGCTAGCACAAGAGACAGTGGTGAAACCCAGCTCACGAGCACGAGTCAGAGCGACAGAAACAACCCGATCCTTGAAACTCAAGGTGGGCATGTTGACAGCATCATTCTTGATATAGAGCTTTTTGAGACCGAGGCGACGCGCCAAGCGATTGGCTTGGACAAGAGGAGTCATGCCAGTGCCGACATCAATGGGGTTGTCGGTGGCTACGGGTAGGAAGGGCCGATAGCGCCAAATGGAGTTGGGGCCAGCTTGAATACTGGCGCGAGAGACTTGCCGTTGGATAGCGCTGTAGTCGTAGGCAACTTCCAACGGCCCAAAACAAAACTCACAAACGTGGGTGGCTTTAAGTTCGTACTCTTCGCCACATTCTTTACACTTCAATGCCCTGAAGGTGGCAGCAGTGGATAGGGTGGGTGTGTGAGTTGCCTGGGTCATGGTCACAGCTCTCTTGTAATCAAGAATTACGGTCTTTGAAGTTCTGTCGCGTCGGCAGTGGTTCAGATAGTAACACGCCTTTTAAAACAGCGTCAAATATATCCGACTTATTTTGTCGGGATTAAGCTAACTCCCTATGGCCTAAGGCTTTTAGCCAATTCCATCAGGATTTGGCCTATACTTTACTCGCAATTGACTAAGTAATGCAGAGAAATTTTTGTGAGCGATCGCTCATATTGCTGTTAAAAACCGCAACGCAATTCATCACCCACCGCTGACAGGCGGAATTAGCACCACTTCATCACCCGTTTGCAATGGTGTATTGGGTTCGACAAATTGCAAATTCACACCGAAGCGAGTTAAGTCACGCCAGCGCTCTAGTTCTGGATGCTCTTGGATCAGGCGATCGCGCACCTCAGCCACCGTTGCCCCGGTTGGCAGCTCTAAAGCCAGTTCTGGTAATCCGTAGGCTTCCTGGTAAGCCGCGAATAGTTTTACAGTCACAGTCACCGTTGCTTCAGCCATAGCCACTTATCTGTCAGATCTCATTACATTTACAGTAAGTCGCGATCGTGACATCCAACTCGTTTATGGAATTTGCTGAATTACTCTGAGCGTAGAGCTTTTACTGGATCGAGTTGACTGGCGCGTAAAGCAGGAGGCAAACCAGCCCCAATTCCCACTAAAACCGCTGAGCCTAACGCCAAAGCTGCGGTGCCAGATTCAAACTGGTAGGGCAACTTAAAAGTTTTTGCCACCGTTGCCGTCAGGCCATGCACCATCCCTAAAGCCACAACACCACCTACCACGCTGAGCACTGCCGCTTCCAAGACAAATTGCAGCAGGATGTCCTGCTGAGTCGCTCCAATCGCCCGACGTAAGCCAATCTCAGCCGTTCGCTCTGTCACTGAGGCGATCATAATGTTGGCGATGCCTACACCACCAACCAGTAACGAGATCAGTCCTACCACAGCGAGTGCCTGCGAAGCGAGTTCCAGGGTTTGCTGCTGCTCCACAATATCCTCGACATTGTTCCAAGCCCAGAACTTCTTACCGGGGAATTTCTGCATCAGTAGTTGCTCGGCTTGCTTACCTAGATTCTCTAAGTTTTGAATTTCGTCAGGGCGAAGCCGCAAACCACCAACGTCCTGGCTGCCTGTCAGCGCACTGTGCAGCGCGATCGAAATCCATATTTCCCCTTCTGGTGGTTCCTCGCTCTCTGTTCGAGTTGGCACTACTCCTACCACAATGTAAGGACGACTATCCACATAAATCCGTTGACCGATCGCGTCTTGGGCCGCAAATAGCTTTTCGGACAGAAACTGATCGATCACCACAACTGGACGATAATTGGCAAAATCTGCTGCCGTAAAAAAGCGACCTGCCACCAAATTGCGTCCAGAGGTCAGCAGAAATTCTTGAGATACCGCAGTCATAAAAGGATTTGCTTCTCGGTCTTGAAACAGCACTTGAGCTGGGCCTGACCAATCCGCGGCGCTAATTGCCTGTAAGTGGGTCAAGCGCGATCGCAAAAATTCCATGTCTTCAGCTTTTAACTGGGCAGGTGCATCACCTCTACTGTTCCAGCTAGGATATAGCGTGATTTGAGGGGCATCTCGCTTTGCCAATTCTGCTGCAATGATCGCTCTGCTAATGTTGCCGACTTGCAATGTGGCATAAACCGCGCCAACACCCATAAATACTCCTAGCAGGGTCAGAGCAGAGCGTAGTGGATTTCCAGCTAAAGAACGGCAGGTTAATTTCAACAAATCAGCTAAAGCAAGACTCATGACACCACCTGCATTTCATGGTCAAATTTGCGATCGCGCTCCATCATGACTAGGGCGAAGCTGGAGTAACACTGGGTTTAGCCTCGGTTTGCGGTGTGACCTGCATTCCTGGTTCTAGCGGTGGTTCTGGGGGTGGCAAAATGACTTTCTCGCCCGGTTGCAATCCTGATTTCACCTCGACCGTGACTAGACCCTCCAAACCCAAATCAACCGATCGCTTTTCAGCTTTGCCCTCAGCGTCTCGAATCCAAACAAACGGGGTCGCTCCAGTGCGCTGAATTGCCTCGGTGTTGAGCGCTACCACATTGGGACGCTCTTCAATTACCAGTTCCACATTCACCTGACTGCCTGGAATTAAACTGCGGGTGGGTCGATCTAGGCGAACCGTCGCGGGAACCGTGGATTGGTTCGACTGGCTAGAACCACGACGGCTGTTTTGTTCTTGGGTGTCAGGAGCGATCGCTTGGGGATACAAACTTTGCACCCGTCCGGTAAATACCTGTTTATCTGGCCCAATCACGGTAATTCGGGCGGGTTGATTCACCTTTACTCGCACAGCATTTAGCGTGGAAAGTTGCAGCGTTACCAGCTCTTGACTCGGATCACCTAAGGTCAGCAAGTCGGTGCGTAACTCCACACCATCCCCATCTTTAACTTTCACGTCCAGAATCAGGCCATCAATTGGTGCAGTCACCACCGTATCCCGCAACTGCTGCTGAATCCGCTGTTTCTCTAGCTGTAGACTTTCCAGTTCCAAGGCTCCTGTGCGGATACCCGATTCTGTATTGCGTAGCGTGGTTCGCAGTTCTCGCACCTGAGTTACTTGCTCTTGCACTCTTTGCTGAGCCAGTGCTCCTTGTTTTGATAAGTTTTCGAGTTTTTGCTGTTCGCGTTCTTCGTCCGCGAGTTGTTCTTGCAGTTCTAAAATCTTTTGGCGATCGCGTTCTAGGGTCAGGGTTTGCTTCTGAATCTTGACTTGTTGGTTGGCTAAAGCCGTTTGGCGTTCGGGGTACCGCAGCACCACCAGTGTTTGACCTGCTTTTACAGTGTCTCCCGGTTGCACC
Source organism: Trichocoleus sp. FACHB-46 (assembly GCF_014695385.1). Classification (NCBI taxonomy): domain Bacteria; kingdom Bacillati; phylum Cyanobacteriota; class Cyanophyceae; order Leptolyngbyales; family Trichocoleusaceae; genus Trichocoleus; species Trichocoleus sp. FACHB-46. The sequence goes on from NZ_JACJOD010000041.1 coordinate 32,975, forward strand.
AGCACTTGCTCGACCGCGCCTTCTGTAGGTGATTTTAAGGTTTGTTGCGATCGCAGTTCTACAGTGCCACTTTCGTTAATCGTGGTTTCGATCGTGTCTCGCTCTACCGTCACTAAAGGTGCTACGACAGGCTTGGCTGCTTGGCTCCAAAATTGGCTATAAACCAGCCAACTTCCTATACCCGCGATCGCTAAAATCCCTGAAACGGCAAGCGATCGTATACCCCGCCTAAGCTCTTTTTGACTTCGTTCCGCAATCATCAGCACCCCACCTCTGGCCTACGTCTAGGCACTGGAGATTGCACTATAGCTTAGTGAAGCTTGAATAATTTCACATCACCTAAATAGGTTAAGGTTTAACCGCTCAACAGCTTTAAAGCATCTGTTCTATGCGGCGAAAATCGCGTTCTACTTCGGCCCAGAGCGATCGGTTGTGAGGATCTGTCCGGAGAGCTTTTTTTAGGTAAATTCTGGCTTTATCTAGCTGCTTTTGGCTGACCAAGTGCCGACCCAAGCGTTGATACACGATCGCCTGCCACTGTCGCACTTCTGGGTCTTGGGGGATGCGTTGGGCTAACCCTTCTACAATTGTGACAGCCTTGGGAAAGCGCTGATCCCTCAGTAATTGCTGGAGCTGTTCGTAAACTCTCTGCTTAAGTTTTTGTTCTGTTTCCGAAAGCTGCGGATTAAACTCAACTCCAGGTTGCTTCTTGGTTACCTTAACCTGAGTTTCCGATGTGGCTCGTTTCACCGTCACTTTTGGCGTGGGAGGCGGAGACTTAGTGGAAGGAGAAGTTGCGGCGGCATTGCTAGCAGTCCCTTGGCTCTGACTGGCTTGTCCCTCTGAGGACTTCACTGTAGTCAAGAGGAGTTTGTAAGCTGCCGTCAGCTCAATAAACTTTTCCTTAGCACGCTGATCTCCTGGATTCACGTCAGGATGATACTGCCGCGCTAGACGGCGGTAAGAAGCTTTGATTTCGGCAAAGGAAGCACCGGAGCGCAGTCCTAGAAGACGGTAGCAATCTGCAACGTTCATCGAAATGAAAAAATGGCAGAATTATCAGATTCTGCCATTACTAAAGATAGATTGACATCTCAGCAAGAATCAAGAAATCCGTGCAGGCTTCACAGGTGCTTGATTCCTACTGGGTAGTTAAGGGGTGCGATCGTCTAGGACGCGATCAACCAAGCCGTATTCTTTGGCTTCGTGGGCTGACATGAAAAAGTCCCGATCCATGTCTTTCTCGATCTTCTGCAAGGTTTGGCCCGTCTTGTCAGCGTAGATTTGGTTAAGCTGACGACGAATCCGCAAAATTTCTCGTGCTTCAATCTCAATGTCGGTAGCTTGACCACGGGTACCACCAGAAGGCTGGTGAATCATGATCCGCGAGTGGGGCAGGGCTAAACGCTTCCCTTTCGTTCCGGCGGCTAGCAGGAAGGAACCCATAGAGGCCGCTAGACCCACACAGATGGTCACTACATCGGATTTAATGTGCTGCATGGTGTCGTAAATCGCCATGCCAGACGTAACCATCCCACCAGGGGAGTTGATGTAAAGGTAAATATCTTTGCCAGGATCTTCTGAATCCAGGTACAGCATCACCGCAATGATCTGGTTGGCAATCTCATCATCCACATCCCGCCCTAGGAAAATAATCCGTTCGCGATAGAGGCGGTTGTAGATGTCGATCCACTGGGTAAATTGTTCCCCCGGCATCCGGTAGGGAACCTTAGGAACGCCAATAGGCATAGTATGCTCCGTCAGTCAATGAGGTGAGAGGTGGGCAAGTGAGGGGTGAGCAAGTGAGCGGATGAGTAAGCGAGGGGGTCAATAAGTTCTTAACACCTCATTCCTCTCTCCTAACTCCTCACAGTCTAGATAACGCCTGCGGGCAGAGGAGGATGAGCGAGGTCTTCTTTTTCTAAAACTCGATCAATCAAGCCGTAGGGGACAGCTTCCTGAGGAGTGATATAGAAGATCCGATCCATGTCCTTGATAATTTTTTCGGGAGATTGGCCAGTATTTTCTGCCAAAATATCGACCATCGTTCTTTTGTTAGCAAGCACCTCTTTCGCCCGAATTTGAATATCGGTCGCTTGGCCGCGAGCATAGCTCTTGGGTTGATGCAGCACGATTGTGGCATTGGGTAAGCTAGCTCGGCAGCCTTTGGTCCCAGCAGACAAAAGCATGGCCGCCATCCCCATTGCTGAACCCAAGCAGATGGTGTGAATGGGAGGCTTGATGTACTTCATGGTGTCGCAGATGGCGAAAGCTTCGGTTTCAAAGCCGACGGGTTCGCCATTGTAGCTAGAAGTCCCAGTGGAGTTGATATAGATTTTGATGGGTTTTTCTGGGTCTTCGTACTGTAAGTACAACAATTCCGCAATGATTAACTCAGTTACGGCGGGAACTAGCGGCATCCCTAGATAAACGATCCGCTCCTTGAGCAACAAGGAAGGTAAATCGGGTGGGGGGGTCCGAGAGAACGCATCTCCGTAGTAGGGAGATTGAACGGCTTGGATCGGTAAGTTCATAGCCTGTGCGTGTCTTTGCCTGTAATAATGGCGCTATTTTTAACAATAGTAGCGTGCCCTTGAGTCTGAACGCCGGACTGCTGCTTTTCGAGCCGAAATGGCGCGGTTCGAGCTCGATTTATGCAGCGAATCACCTCCTGATTCCGTAGCGTTGGCTGTGGATGGTGAGGTTACTACTACCCTCCTCTATTTGCCTGCCCAGGAGCCTCGGTTATGAAAGTCAGCTTGCAACCTGTTCTCAACGATCGCCATCTAGATGCGACGCAACCGAGTAGCCAGCGGCAATTGGCGATTTCGGTGTCGGCCATTCCAGAGGCTAGCGATCGCACAGTGCCTCTCAATTTGTGCTTGATCTTGGATCACAGCGGCTCGATGAATGGGCGGCCTCTAGAAACGGTGAAGCAGGCGGCGCAACAACTGATTGATCAATTGTCTCCGGGCGATCGCATTTCGGTGGTTGTGTTTGACCACAAGGCCAAAGTGCTAGTTGCCAATCAGGTGATCGACGATCCGGTGGGCATTAAGGGCAAAATTGCTCAACTCAAAGCTGGAGGTGGTACGGCGATTGATGAAGGGATGCGCTTGGGCATTGAGGAATTAGCCAAGGGCAAAAAAGACACGGTTTCTCAAGCTTTTGTCCTGACTGACGGCGAAAACGAGCACGGGGACAATCAGCGCTGTCTCAAGTTGGCCGAATTAGCTACTAGCTACAATCTGACTTTGAATAGCTTGGGCTTTGGCGATCACTGGAACCAGGACATTTTAGAAAAAATTGCTGATGCTGCCGGGGGCAGTTTGTCGTACATCCAGCATCCCGGCGAGGCAGTGGAGGTCTTTGGTCGCTTGTTTAGTCGGGCGCAAGCGGTGGGCCTAACTAATGCTTATTTGCAATTGTTTTTAGAGCCGCACGTACGGTTGGCCGATTTGAAGCCGATCGCGCAAGTGGCTCCCGATACGGTGGAGTTACCTGTGCAGCAGGAGGGAGCTTGGTGTACGGTGCGCTTGGGCGATTTAATGACCGATGTGCCCCGAGTGATTTTGGCGAATTTGTATGTGGGTGCTTTGCCTGAGGGGCAGCATGCGATCGCGCGGGTGCAGGTGCGCTATGACGACCCAATGCAAGGGCAAGAGGGACTGGTTTCGGAAATGGTTCCCGTGGAAGCGGCGGCCTTGAGTGTGTTTCAGCCTGCGGTGGATACGGAGGTGCAGCATCACATTTTGGCGTTAGCGAAGTATCGGCAAACTCAGATTGCGGAGGCGAAGTTGCAGCAGGGCGATCGCGTGGGGGCGGCAACGATGTTGCAAACGGCGGCGAAAACGGCTCTACAAATGGGCGATCAGGGGGCAGCAACGATTTTGCAGACGAGTGCGACGCGGTTGCAGTCGGGTGAGGAGTTGTCGGAGGCGGATCGGAAGAAGACTCGAATTGTTTCTAAGACGATTTTGCAAGCTTGATTTTTGGGTGTTTTGGTATTTGGGAACCGAGCCTTGGGGGCACTCGCCCCCAAACCCCCGCTGAGGGACGGCTGCGTCCCCCAGGCCCTCTCCAGAAAGGTTTAGAACTCACGCATTTACCCTCTTAGATTTTTCTTTTTAGATGTCAGATTCGCTCTGATTTTCCAAACTTGGGGCTAGGGGCTGTCCAGAAAAACCATCCTGCATCAACTTAGTCGCCCTATTGCCCAGTGTCCAGGGCGTTATGGCTTGGGCTTAACGCTAGGTAGTGGCGAAGTTAGGTTGAACGATATCTGCTATTTCTACCAAAGGATACTGGTGTCACCACAATTTCGGTTAGATATACTACTAAGTAGATGCACAACGACTTCTAATCGTCAAAGTTTAGTACTCTTCAGGCTCCTCAACGGTAGTCGTGGTCTAGGTTGCCGCTACTGAGTTGCCACTTATAGATAGAAGCAAAATTATTTGTCGCTGAAATTGGCTTCTTGCACAACCGCTGCTAATGGCACAGTGAAGGTAGGTGAGAGAGGCTAACTTTAAGTCAGCGGAATGCCGTTCTGGCAGAACTTTGCCAAGGATAGGTATCTTTTAGCTACCTAGCTATAAGCTTCCAGTAACTTAACCATGCATCCTAAAACCACAACGATATCAAAACGTTTGTGGAGCATTGTGATGAGACATATTGAAGGGAAGTTCAAGGGATTTGGTGGGCTTGATCTCTATTACCAAAGCTGGCATCCAGAAGGGCAGGTTCAGGCTGTAGTCGTCATGGTACATGGCTTAGGAGCACATAGCAGTCTGTTCGGCCAGGTTGTGCAGTATTTGGTTAGACAGGAATATGAGGTTTATGCCTTTGATCTGCGGGGTCATGGACGTTCCCCTGGGCAGCGAGGACACATTGGCGCTTGGGCTGAGTTTCGGGAAGACCTTCAGGCATTTCTTCAACATATTCAGACCCTACGCGCCAGTTGCCCTTGTCCTTATTTTCTTTGGGGCCATAGTTTGGGTGGCACGATCGCGCTGGATTATGCCTTGCGATCGCCAAATTCCTTGCAGGGATTGATTGTATCTGCACCAGCTCTAGGAAGAGTCTCTGTATCTCGCTGCAAGCTGATCGTGGGGCGGCTCCTATCAGGAGTGTTTCCCCGCTTTAGTTTACGACTAGGGATTCCTTCAGACCTAGGGTCCCGTGACCCAACGCTTCTCTCAATTTACACCCAAGATCCACTGCGGCATGAGTATGGCAGTGCCCGATTAGCCACAGAGTTTTTTGCGACCGTAGATTGGATCTACAAACATGCCTCGGATTTGCAAATTCCTCTATTACTGCTGCATGGCAGTGCGGATCAAGTGATCCACCCAGAGAGTAGCCGAGTTTTCTTTCAGCAAGTTATGTTTTCTGATAAAGAACATCATGAATACCCAGGGTGTTATCACGATCTTTATGTGGATGTTGATTACCAAAAGGTATTTACTGATTTAGAGAACTGGCTAGAACGACATCTGGCAGGAAGTCCATCCTGTGAGGCTTTAGGGCTGTGTGTGGTGCGCTACTAATTTACCGTTGGCTGAAGTGGGCGTTTGAGCTCGCCTAAACTCTAGTAGGTTCGCTTGGTAGATTCGTCTATCAAACCCTTCAGAAAATCCTTGAACTTCATGATTTTTCAGGTGATGTTGCGCTGAGAAACTATCACCTGAAAATCTATGAAGGAAGATAATTACTCTGGCTTAACTGGTCTTGCACCTTATATGTAAACTGTTTTTAAGCTTAGGATTAAAGTTTAATTACAAAGAAAATGCGATCGCTAAATCTTAGAGTTCTAAGAGGTAGACCTAGTGATATACATAATTTGTTTGTCTAGTTACCAGCTCAATCGGAACAGAAAAAACGCACTTACTTGCCGTTTTGAGTCTCTCTTTTGGAGGATAAGCTATTGGGGATCAAGAAGAAAGGCTATATATAGCCCTTAGCTTTAACTTTGTAAAAGGTTGATTTGCTTTTGGCTTTGTTCAAGAAATGTATAAAAATCAGCGAATTGATGTTCTTGTAGCTACACTAAATATTATCTGAAAATCTATTGCTGTCAGTTTGTTAGGTATGGTACTGCCCAGACTGAAGCTGTATAGAAACTACTGCTAATTACTACCAAGTTATAAGGAGACACTGGGAATTGACTAAGACTCCGGCCTTAGAAGTCGCATTCTTTATTTTCTAATGGGTCTGCATCTAGCATCTCTGAAGCGTTGTTGAATCCTTGACGATTAAACCTCGATCAATTGTTTAACTTTTAGGATAGTTTAAGAAACTTGTAGCGCACTGTTCTCGTTGCATCCTTTGCGCTCCCAAATTTCTCTTCTAGAACTATTGCTTTGGAGAGCTGAAACATATCATTCGTGAGGAGAAGGGTTTTTACTCTTCGAGGAGATCTCCCACATGGATAAGACTTACCAGGCTCCTCCTAGCTCTGGCAGGGTCGTTCTGGGACGCACAATCCCCTCATTACTTGATGAGGCTTGTGCCCAAGCCCCAAATGCTCAAGCTTTGAACCAATGGACTGGCACAAATTGGCAATCCCTTTCCAATCACGGCTTTCGGGCAGCTGCTGAAGCCTGTACGTTGGGTTTGCTAAGGTTAGGGTTAGAGAGCGGCGATCGCGTCGCTTTATTGATGTATAGCGATGTCAAATTTGGCTTGGCTGATATGGGTTGCCTATGGGCAGGGTTGGTTGATGTACCCATCGATCTCACTCATACCCTAGAGCAAATTATTTTTGTTCTCCAACACAGTGAAGCTAAGGCTTTAGTCATTGCTGACCTAGAGCTGTTGGTCCAAGTCACGCCACATTTAGGAGATACTCCTCACTTACGGCATATTATCGTGGCGGATGCCCCTGAGGATTGGGCAGAGCAGCGATCGCAGTGGCTCCAATCGTTTCCCGTTTCACTGATGTCTCTGGGTGAGTTGCAAAGTACCCAACCCATCCTAGAGACAAGTGAGGCAACGCCAGCTCTACAGGCGAATTCAAAACCTGAGGATTTGGCCACAATCATCTATATCCCGGATGAGGCGGGGCAACTGCAAGGGGTCATGCTAACCCATGAAAACCTCTCTATGAACGCTTTTGCCGCTTTCTCAGGCATTACTACACTAGGCAAAGGTGATGAGGAAACAGTGCTTTCCTTTCTGCCGTTAAACCATGTGTTAGCGCGGACGATGCTCTATGGACATATCCTTTATGGACACAGCATCTACTTCTCCAGTGCTAGCCGTCTCACCAAACATCTCCAGGAGGTTCAACCCACCATCTTAGTGACTGTACCCATTGTGTTGGAAAAGACATATAGCAAGATTGTTGAGAGGGGGAGTAAAGCTGGTTCTCTATTCACTCGTCTGATCTTTCTCTGGGCGCTAGGTTTAGCCAAACGTTATGAAATTGGCCGCCAACCTAACCTTCTATATGCTCTACTGCTCAGGGTAGCCGATTGGCTGGTGCTGTCAAAATGGCGATCGCTCTTGGGGGGTCGCCTTAAATATGTGATCTGTGGCGGAGCAGCGCTGAAGGCAGAATTAGCCAATGTCTTTGCCGCCGCTGGCATCCCGATTCTACATGGGTATGGTCTCACCCAAGCCAGTGCGGTGGTGTGCTGTAATTGTGGTTCCTTTAACCGAGCGGGAACGGTGGGACTACCGATCGCAGGGATAGAGGTGGCGATCGCGGAGGATCATGAGGTTTTGGTGCGTGGGCCTTGTATTACTTCCGGGTATTACAAAAATCCAGAAGCCACACAGAAACTCGTTGATCAGCAAGGCTGGTTGCATACAGGGGATTTGGGCGCGTTTACAGAAGACGGCTTTCTAAAAATTACAGGTCTGAAGAAGTCTCTGTTTAAACTCGCAACGGGCAAATATATTGCACCACAACCGATTGAGCAGCGATTGCAACAGTTTCCCTTGGTGGCTCAAGCGATCGCCGTGGGTTCCGCCCAAAAATTCTGTGCTGCCTTAATTGTTCCAGACTCACAGGCTCTCCATAGCTATGCCTTGGGAGTGGGGATTGATCTCCCACCCGATGCTCTCCTCACACATCCTCACGTCATAGCGCTTTACCAAGCTTTGGTCGATACCGCCAACTGTCATTTACCTTACTGGGCGATCGTCAAGCGCTTTCAACTGATCAACAATCCATTTACCGTAGAAAACGGCTTATTAACTCCAACCGGGCAACTGAACCGTACCCAGATCAATAAAACCTTTAGCAAAGAAATTGATGCTTTGTACGGGGAATCAGAGCCAAGCCGTGGGAAAGATCAGGATAAGCAGAAAGCAGCCTCTATATCTCCTCAAGCTTCTGAGACTGACCTGTCGAACGTGTATCCGTCTGTTTCACCTGCTGCTTGCCCTGCCTTTGCCCAATCCCTACCTCGGATTAATCGTTTAATTACGTTCATCCTTTGGACGAGTTTGACTGCGCCTCATTCACTCACAAAATTGCCAATCTATTAGCTCATAACCCTCAATGCAAGGGCCTCAACGCAAGGGAGAGTTTCTCAATGTTTAAGCCATTTCGAACCGCCGCCGTCCTGGGTGCAGGTGTAATGGGAAGCCAGATTGCTGCTCACCTCGCCAATATCGGTCTGACTGTGCATCTATTGGATCTGCCTGCCAAGACAGGGAATAAAAATGATTTGGTAGAAGGCGCGTTTAAGAAAGCCCGCAAGCTATCTCCACCGATCTTCTTTACGGATAAGGTGGCTCATCGCGTCATCCTGGGTAACTTTGAAGAACATTTTGATCGTCTAGCCAATGTAGATTGGGTCATTGAGGCTGTTGTTGAGAATCTAGACATCAAGCAACAACTGATGCAACGGCTGGAAGCGGTCATGCGGTCAGATGCTGTAATTTCTACTAATACCAGCGGATTGCCGATTCATGCGATCGCGGAAGGTCGAGCAGAATCCTTCCGCCAACGCTTTTTAGGCACCCATTTCTTCAATCCACCCCGCTATCTAAAATTGCTGGAAATCATCCCGACTCCGGAAACAGATCCGCAAGTAGTCGCACGCATGCGCTGGTTTGGAGAGACCCGCTTAGGCAAAGGTGTGGTGATTGCCAAAGACACACCCAACTTCATCGCCAACCGCATTGGCATGTATGCCACGATGCAAGGCTTACGAGCATGGACGGAGCAAGGATACACCATTGAGGAGGTCGATACTCTCACCGGGACTCTGGTAGGACGACCCAAATCAGCCACCTTTCGCACCGCTGACTTGGTGGGTTTAGATACCCTGATGTATGTGACAAAAAACCTTTATCCTGCCATTCCCCACGATGAAAACCGCGAGATGTTCCGGGTGCCAGAAGTGCTGCACAAACTCGTCATGGCAGGGGCGATCGGAGCCAAAGGGGGACAAGGATTTTACAAGAAACAGAAGGGTGAAATTCTTTCAGTTAATCCCGAAACCATGAGCTACGAGCCTGCCAAGCCAATGGATTTGGGCGAGGTAGAGAAGTTGGGTAAGGTTTCAGGTTTGAGCGATCGCTTGCAAGCTCTGTACAAAGATCCTGGTCGTGCAGGGCAGTTCTTCCGCACCACCACACTGGACTTACTCGGATATAGCGTCCGTCGTATCCCTGAAATTGCTGATAGCCCTGCTGATATCGACCGAGCTATGTGCTGGGGGTTTGGCTGGGATGTTGGCCCCTTTGAGATTTGGGAGATGCTAGGCTTTGAAACCGTACTGGCAGATATGAAAGCAGCCAATATCTCGGTGCCCGAATGGGTAGAGGCCATGCAGAGTAGGGGCGAAGCATTCGGGCAATACTCTTTGCAACCAACTACTAAGCCTACTTCCGAATGCTTCGCCCCTACAGTGGAGAAAATTGATTTAGAAGCTATTAAAACAGACCCACAAAAAACATTGTGGCAGAATGCTGAAGCCGCTTTGCTGGATTTGGGTGATGGTGTAGCGCTGTATGAATTCCGCTCTAAAGGCAATACCCTCAGCTTCAAAGTAGTAGAAGGGTTAGCTGAGGTTCTAGATATCTTAGAAGAGCGGGACGACCTAAAAGGCATGGTGATTGGCAACGGTAGCGCTCATTTCTCTGGCGGTGCAAACCTCGCTGAAATGGGAATGACCGCCCAATCGGGCAACTTGCAAGCATTGGATGACCTGATTGTGGAGTTCCAGTCAGTTCTCCAGCGCATCCGCTATGCCCCCAAACCTGTAGTCATTGCCCTGCAAGGGCGAGCCTTGGGAGGTGGTTGTGAGCTAGTGATGGCTTGTCCTCATGTCGTTGCTGCCGCTGAAACCTATATTGGCTTGGTAGAGGTAGGCGTGGGTCTAATTCCAGGGGCAGGCGGCATCATGAGGACTGTGGCACGAGTGGCAGAACGAGCCGCTAGCGACTCTCCCAGCGACATTCAACCGTTCCTCAAGGCCGCTTTTGAAACGATTGCGATGGCTAAGGTTTCTACCAGTGCCTACGAAGCCCAACAGATGGGATACCTCCCTTGTGATGCCCGCATTTTGATCACTGGAGAGAATCGCCTAGAAGTGGCTAAAGCTGAGGTTATCCATCTCGATCGCGCTGGGTATGCACCACCGCCAGAACAAACCGCCATTATGGTCCTGGGCCGTCCCGCCAGAGCCATGCTAGAACATATCGCTTATGTTTTCCAACAAGGTGGTTTTGCTAGCGAATACGATCGCTACCTAGCAGGAAAGTTGGCTTATGTGATGACAGGGGGCGAACTCTCCGCTCCCGCTCTAGTGCATGAAGATTACCTGTTGCGTCTAGAACGGGAGAATTTCTTGCCGCTCCTCAGCCAACCCAAAACCCAAGAGCGGATCACCCACATGTTGAAGACGAAGAAGCCACTGCGGAACTAAGGAGAAACGACCATGCAAGATGCATATATTGTGAGCAGCGTTCGGACGGCAGTGGGCAAAGCGCCTCGCGGTACCCTCCGCAACATGCGTCCTGACGATATGGGGGCGATCGCAGTCAAGGGAGCGATCGCCAGGGTAGAAGGACTAGAACCCAAACAGATTGACGATATCATCATCGGTTGCTCCTTCCCGGAAGCTGAACAAGGATTTAACTTGGGACGGGTGATTGCTCAACGGGCGGGATTACCCGACACCGTCGCAGGCTGCACCGTGAATCGCTTCTGTGCTTCGGGATTACAGACGATCGCGATGGCGACTCAAGCCGTGATGACAGGACAAGCGGACGTAATGGTGGCAGGTGGTGCAGAAACCATGAGCCTGATTCCGATGGGAGGTCACGCGATGGTTCCCAACCCAGACCTGATGACTTCAACGCCGCAAGTCTACTGCACAATGGGGTTAACGGCTGAAAATGTGGTGCAGCAGTATCACGTTTCGCGTGAAGATCAAGATGCCTTTGCTCTGCGATCGCACCAGCGAGCTTTGGCCGCCATTCAAGCAGGGAAATTTGAGGAAGAAACGATTCCGCTCCCCATTCACGAAACGCTATATGTAGATGGCGAAGCCAAAACAGTAGATACGATCTTTCAAGTAGATGAAGGTCCACGTGCGGATACGAGTATGGAAGCTTTAGCCAAACTGCCTTCTGTGTTTCGCATGGGCGGTAGTGTCACGGCTGGCAATTCCTCGCAAATGTCCGATGGGGCTGCTGCCACAATCATCATGAGCCAACGCAAGATGGATGAGCTAGGCGTGAAACCAATGGGACGATTGTTAGGTTTCAGTGTGGCTGGCGTACCTCCGGAAGTGATGGGGATTGGGCCTGTAGAAGCAATTCCCAGGGTACTCAAGCAAGTCGGTTTAACCCTAGATGACATTGGCTTAATTGAACTCAATGAAGCCTTTGCCGCTCAATCTCTAGCTGTGATCCGTAAACTGGGTCTCAACGAGGAGATCATCAATGTCAATGGTGGCGCGATCGCTCTAGGACATCCTTTAGGTATGACTGGAGCTAAACTCACCGCTACAATTCTTCACGAGATGAAACGACGCGGTGTGCGCTACGGCTTGGTGACGATGTGTGTCGGTGGCGGCATGGGCGCTGCTGGCGTGATTGAAAACTTGATGCTTTAGCAATTAAACAGACCCCTCCCTAACCCTCCCCCACGAGGAGAGGGAACCGAATTAATTGATATACCCCTCACCGATACGGAGAGGGGGCGGGGGAGGGGTTATTAGAGGTAATCGAATCGCATCTTTATCTAAATCGATTTGGTGAAGGTCATGCTTCCTATTCCTTTGGCGATTGCCCTCTCTCTTTCCCTTGTTCTCTTTCTGATTCTCGGTTATATAGGAGTACCTCTCTGGGCTTGGTCTCTCTATACGGCGGGTGTTTTAGCCGTTTTTCAAGCTTCTATCTGGTTATGGATCGGGTTCGGGATTATAGCCCTAGTGCTGAATCTCCCTCTGCTGCGGCGATCGCTCCTTACAGTTCCCTTGATGCAAGCAATTCAAACGCTGAAGCTATTACCCAGTATTTCTGAAACCGAGAAAGCCGCGATCGAGGCAGGAACAGTTTGGGTCGATGGAGAATTTTTCTCTGGTGCACCTGACCTGAAACGGATGAACAGTGAGCCCTATCCAGAACTGTCAACCGAAAGTCAAGCATTCCTAGATGGGCCTGTAGAGCAAGTTTGCCGGATGGCGACGGATTGGGAGATCAATCGCCGTAAAGACTTGCCGCCAGAAGTGTGGCATTATCTCAAACAAGAGCGCTTCTTCGGCATGATGATTCCGCAAGAATACGGCGGGTTGGGTTTCTCCAACTTGGCCTACAGTGCGGTGATGGTGAAATTAGCATCGCGATCGTTTATTCATACAGCCACCGTTGGAGTCACCAATTCTCTTGGCCCCGCGAAACTGCTACTGAATTACGGCACCCCAGAGCAAAAAGATTATTATCTCCCTCGATTAGCTAAGGGCGAAGAGATGCCTTGTTTTGCCCTCACTGAACCTACTGCTGGTTCTGATGCTGCCAGTATCACCTCAGAAGGCATTGTGTTCCGGGGTGGAGACGAAAAACTGTATCTGCTGTTGAACTTCCGCAAGCGATATATCACATTAGGAGCGATCGCCACCCTAATCGGCTTGGCCTTCAAACTCCGTGACCCCGAAAATCTCCTGGGTAAGGGTGAGAATGTCGGTATTACCTGCGCCTTGATTCCAGCGGATACTCCCGGTCTAGTACTGGGTAAACGCCACGATCCTATGGGAGTACCGTTTTACAACTCTCCGGTAGAAGGGCAGAATGTGGTCGTTTCCATTGACCAAATTATCGGTGGCAGTGAACAGGCAGGCCAAGGCTGGAAGATGTTGATGCAAAGCTTGGCGGCAGGCCGAGGCATTAGTTTCCCTGCCTCTTGTACCGGAATTGCCAAATTGGTCACGCGAGTTACTAGTGCCCACGCGGTAGTTAGACGTCAGTTTGGTTTATCCATTGGCCGCTTTGAAGGCGTGGAGGAACCCCTAGCCCGGATTGCTGGGCTGACCTACCTGATGGAAGCTGCTCGCATCTACACCTGCGCCGCCGTGGACAATGGAGAAAAGCCAGCTGTGGTTTCCGCGATCGCCAAATATCAATTTACCGAGTTATCCCGTAAGTTAGTCAATGATGGCATGGATATTCTGGGTGGTTCAGGGATTTGCAAAGGCCCGCGAAACCTTTTAGCCAACGTCTACACCGCTATGCCCATCCCGATTACAGTAGAGGGCGCAAATATCCTCACTCGCACCTTGATGATTTTTGGACAGGGAGCAATTCGTTGCCATCCTTACATTTATCAAGAAGTTACGGCTTTGAATGAGGGAGATGCGATCGCCTTTGATCATGCGCTTTGGCATCACATCGGCTTGATGGTCCGCAATACCATCCGGTCGATTGTGCTCAGTCTTTCCCGTGGAACATTGGCTCAATCTCCCGTATCTGGCCCCACGGCACAGTATTATCGCAAACTGGCTTGGGCATCTGCCACCTTTGCTACCCTCACAGACATCGCTCTGATTGCTTTTGGCGGTTCCTTGAAGCGACAGGAGAAGCTGACGGGGCGTTTTGCCGATGTGCTCTCCTGGATGTATCTAGGTATGGCTACCTTACGCCGCTTTGAGGCAGAGGGACGCAACCCAGAAGATCTCCCTCTGGTGCATTGGTCAATGCAGTATGCTTTTGCGCAAATTCAACTGGCATTTGAAGGATTATTTGCCAATCTATCAATCCCTATCCTTGGCCCAGTACTCCGAGGGCCAATTCTTTGGTGGTCTCGACTCAATCCCATCGGCACCCTGCCAACAGATGAACTCGGCGGCACACTGGCTCAAGCGGTGGAGATACCCGAAGGAGTACGCGATCGCTTAACCACCAATATCTACGTTCCCTCGCATCCGGATGAAGCGCTAGGACGATTGGAGCAAGCCTTCCAGCTATCTATCCAAGCCGAAGCTATCCTCAAAACCATTAAAGCGGCTATCCGCGATGGCAAACTCCCACCTGCTAAGCCCGAAAAGTTGATCGATGCCGCTTTGGAAGCTGGAGTGATTACAGCAGCAGAAGCCACTCTAATCCGAGAAGCCGAATCTGCACGTAATGAAGCTATTCAAGTAGATGCCTTCTCATTGGAGGAATACCAGCAAGGTGCACAACTCACCGCTTGGCCCACCAAAGAACTGATGCACCACGCATAATTCGCACTTTCTAAAAACTCGTAGGGACAAAGCATCCAGCCAGCAGTGTAAACCACCGACTGTAAACTCTGATCTGAATGCTTTGTCCAGTGCAAAGTTGAGCTAACTCAATAGTCTCGATCTGTCCTCAAGGACATAGCATTTGGAATAACACTCAATTGTTTTCCCTTTTAATCACTGTCCAAATGCTACGCCCCTACAAGGGAGGTTTAAGGTGCTATGTCTTCTGCCATCAATGCCACGCATGATCCAAATTTGCGGAGTTGGGTGGAGTCCGCTAACCAACCCAATACAGACTTTCCCATTCAAAACCTACCGTTGGGGGTGTTTCACAGACGCAATAGCACTGAATATCCTCGTCTGGGTGTGGCGATCGGCGATCAAATTTTAGATCTCCTCCAGTGTCATGAACGTGGGCTTCTAGAAGGGCTGCCTGAAGATCTGCAAGCAGCTTGTGTAGACTCTAATCTCAATGCTCTAATGGCTTTGGGTAATTTAGCAGCATCGGTATTGCGGCAGCGCTTGAGTGAGCTGTTGCGATCGCCTCAGCAGGATGCTTCTATGAACCCCAATCTTCTCTTGCCCATGTCGGAAGCGGAGATGCTATTACCTGCCGCAATCGCTGACTACACAGACTTTTATGCGTCTATTTTTCATGCAACCAACGTCGGCAAGCTGTTCCGTCCTGACAATCCTTTGCTGCCTAATTACAAATATGTACCGATCGCTTATCACGGACGCGCTTCTTCCATTATGGTCAGCGGTACAAACATCAAGCGCCCCAACGGTCAACGCAAACCACCAGAAGCTACAGCGCCGAGCTTTGGCCCCAGTCAAATGTTGGACTACGAGCTGGAAATCGGAGCTTTCATAGGAGTTGGCAATGAATTAGGGGAGGCGATCGCCATCGATCAGGCTGAGGATTATCTCTTTGGACTGTGCTTAGTTAATGATTGGTCTGCTAGAGATATTCAAGCTTGGGAATACCAACCTTTAGGCCCATTTCTAGCTAAGAACTTCGCCACTACCATTTCTCCGTGGGTCGTGACTACGGAAGCCCTAGCTCCTTTTCGCTGTCCTGCATTTCAACGCGCCGCAGGAGATCCAGAGCCTCTACCTTATTTATCTTCTGAGCGCGATCGCCAACAGGGAGGCATTGCCATCACTGTCGAAGTATCTCTATGTTCTGCTCAAATGCGAGAGGCAGGCATTGCACCCTTGCGGCTTAGTCAGGGTTCGTTTCAGCAAATGTATTGGACCTTGGCTCAGATGCTCACTCATCATGCCAGCAATGGTTGTAATCTCCGTCCTGCTGATTTGCTTGCTAGTGGCACTATCTCTGGAGCAGAGCCCGGTTCTCAAGGATGCTTGCTAGAGATTACTCAACGCGGCTCCCAACCCATCGAACTACCCACTGGAGAACAGCGATCGTTCCTAGTGGATGGAGATGAGGTAATTCTACGGGGTTACTGTGAGAAATCTGGATATGCTCGCATTGGTTTCGGCAATTGCCAAGGGAGAGTAACAGGATGATGTTTAAGGGCAACCACAAGGGATTGCCCCTACAGCTTTCAGGGTCATATTGTGCAAGGCATTTTTCCGAATTAACCAGGAGAATCGGTTACGCTGCTACCTGGATTGCGGGCTCTTCAGAAGAAGCTTCGGTGGGAGCACCATCTTGCACTAAGGAAGGCATCTGACCGCTTTTCTGTACCAGGCTACCGACCATTGCCAATAAAGCATTGACTTTGCGCGATCGCCATTCATCCACAAGTTCAGCCACTTGAGCAGCAGGTAAGCGACGCTCTAGCGCTTCATACAGATAGGCGGCATGTCCAGTTTCATCCTTGGCGATACTGAACATCCCTTTCTTCAGGCTGGCACTCCGTAGATCATCGTCAGGGAGAACTTGAGCCATCCGGGCAAAGTCTTTGCTGGCATCGAGTTCCAGAATATAAGTACTAGCCATGAATACAGTCCAATCTATATTTTCTGGCTTGAGGTCAGCCTGAGCATAGCCCTCAAAATAGGCAGCAAAGAAAGGACTGCGGCGCTCTTCAGGTTTGCGATCTTCGGATTGCTTCGCCAGTTGTTTGAAATCGATCACTTGCTTGTTGAGCTGCTTCAACGCTTGAGCAAAGATTTGCCCATGTCGCCGTTCATCTGCGGCATGACGGCCTAGTTTCTCCGCTAACCAGGTATCTCCTTCGGCAGCAGCGCGATCGCGTAATGCTTCTAGAAACGGCACAGAGCCCGACTCAGCCAGTTGAAATCCCGCAACAATATTAGGTCGTGTCAGAGGATCGCGAATTTGTCGAGCGTAGACATAAGCCGTAGCCGCAGATCCGACTAAATGGAGAGCGTAAGTAAAAATATTCATTCTGGAGTTCACATTAAACAGCTGCCATCTCTTCCTGCTCGTGCTCAATCTTGGTGCCGAGGGCTTTGAGAAACTCAGCCAACCAGCGCGGATGAGCGGGCCAAGCAGGAGCTGAGATCAAATTGCCATCAGCGATCGCGTCATGCACAGCAATTTCTACATATTCTCCTCCAGCCCGATTCACGTCGGGGGCGCAGGTAGGATAAGCCGCACAACGCTTACCCGCCAACACACCAGCCGCTACCAAGACTTGCGGGCCATGACAAATAACCGCGATCGGTTTGTTGTGGCCCGCAAAATGACGTACAATCTCAATCACCCGCGAGTTGAGGCGAATATACTCTGGCGCTCGTCCCCCTGGGATCACCAAGGCATCATAATTGGCTTCGTCAATGTAGTCGAAGGTGGCGTTGAGTTCAAAGTTGTGCCCAGGTTTCTCGCTGTAGGTTTGGTCACCTTCAAAGTCGTGAATCGCGGTTCGGATTTTGTCGCCTGCTTCTTTGTGGGGACAAATTGCGTGCACGGTATGCCCAACCATTTGTAACGCTTGGAAAGGCACCATCACTTCATAATCTTCGACGTAATCGCCCACCAACATCAAAATTTGCTTGCTTGCCATCGTGATTAACTCCTGCCAGATGCCCTGAATGCTTGCAGCTCTAAATTATTGTCTAATCTAATCGGTTTGCTGCGTTATAGATGACATTGGTTAAAACTTGTATCGTTGCGCTACTCATTCATGCTAGCTTGCGATCGCATCCATAACCACCCAACCCTTAAAGGTGCTAGCGGTGCCGCTTGTGAGTGTCCCAGTCATGGAAAGTTAGGTACAAGACCCGCCTCTACCAAACCCGCCAAACTTTTAGCAACGTCAACCCAACGATTGGTTAGAACCCGCACAATTTTTGCAGTTCGACTCAGTTAACTTGGTAGCAGAAATCTCAGTAGTTGGCTTGGCAGAAAAGGAAGCGAGAGTTTGTTCGATAAAGTTTAGGCGCTGGCGATGCTGCAACCAAATGCGGCAAGCTTCTTCAGTCAGTTGAGCTTCTTCAGGGGGCAAGGATTCTTCGAACTGATTCTGGGCTAGAACCTTGGCTACCCGACTTGCTTGTTGATACTCTACCCCTGCTTTAACCAGCTCCGCATGGAATAGCCGTGTTTTTTCTTCAACGGATACAAAAAATCTAGTTGACATGAACAACTGGCGCGATCGCGGTTAGGAGGGGGCAACTACTACACAGTTTCGCTACTAGTTGACACGATTCGCATCCGCCTAAAGATTAACTTCGGACCCACATCAAAATCTACTCGTTATAGCCCTCTCATGGTTGCCCTAGATCTCGCCTAGATCTCATAGTGCCAAACTTCTTCTTCTTGCAGCACAATGCGCTGGAGGGATAGGCGACGAATCAAGCCCTGTTGCTCTAGCTGATTGAGAGTGCGGGTAATGGTGACGCGAGTGGAGCCGAGCATGTCAGCAATATCTTGGTGGGTGAGGCGCAGATCGATCAGTTGTCCTTGCTCAACTTGACGACCAAACTTTTTGCCTAACCAATTCAGTAGCTTCAGCAGCATCATATCAACGCGACGATGGCTGCGAATTAGCGTCAACTCTCCAGCTTGTTGAATATGAGCCAGCAAAGCGGATTGAGTTTGCAGCCAGTTGTCGGTTTCCAGTCGAGTTGCCTCTACTTTTGTCAAACACTCCAATTGATAGGGGTCGATTTGGGCTAACGCTTTGCCCACAATTTCTCCTGCTCCCCACAAGCCTAGCGTGACGACAGTGCCATCCTCTAACCAGCTCAAGGCTCTAACTACACCCGTCTCAATCTTCCAGCAGCTCTCCGTTTCCAAAGGCAACAGCGATCGCGGCGCAAAATGCCGGGAATTCGTTGATGAGGCTTGAGTTCGAGGTAGCACGGAGATAGACATAGCCTTCAAAAATACTATATCCCGATAGACTAACCGGGGTTTAGGTAAATGTCAATTTTTTGATAGCAAATTTGAATGAGTTTATTCAAGTTTTTTATCTCTAGCTTGAGAACCTAGCTTCAGAAGACAGCTACAAAAGCTAGATGCCCGCCCCATTGAGAAATTCTTCAATCATCAAGTCAGAGTTGGCTTTCTCACTTGACACCCCTACTTCGCTTGAGGCAGGAAGTGAAGTAGCAGACGATTGCAACTGCTCGATCTGTTGTTCTAAGAATTTAACTCGCTCAAACAATAGCTGAATTACTTCCGCTTCCACATCTCGTAAGCCGCTATTGCCTGGGATTCCAGCACTTGTGCGATCTTGAGGAATTACCCGCCCAGGAATACCCACGACAGTACTGTAGCTAGGAACATTTCGCAGCACCACTGAGCCTGCACCAATCCGGGTGTGATGACCAATTTGGATATTGCCTAACACCTTGGCTCCCGCACCAACCACAACATGCTCTCCTACGGTTGGGTGCCGCTTCCCGGTTTCCTTGCCCGTTCCGCCTAAGGTAACTCCTTGATAAATCAAGGCATAGTCGCCCACTATGGCTGTTTCCCCAATCACCACCCCCATCCCGTGGTCAATAAAGACTCCCTTGCCAATCTCGGCTCCCGGATGGATTTCGATTCCAGTTAGAAAACGGCTGAGTTGAGAAATGAGTCGAGGTACCAAAGGCACTTTCAGACCATATAACCAATGGGCTAAGCGGTGGAACTGTAGAGCTTGAAGTCCGGGATAGCAAAACAAGATTTCCAGCCAATTGCGGGCCGCTGGATCTCGCTCATAAATTGTCCGAAAATCCGCTAACACCATAGTTGCTCGACCTCTCAAAAGCTCAGGTAGTTTTTCCTGGAGACTAAGAACCAGCTAAACCCGCATAAAATAAAATATACGGTAACTCTATCAAGTTATAGTATTTTAGATCAATGGCATCCTATCATGCCTTGCAGTTATAGAGCGAGCTGGCCTAGAAAACCAGTGATTGTGGAGAGTGATTGTGGAAAGCGATCGCCCCTCCTCTTCCACCAAACAACCGTCATTCTTCAGATTTAGCTTCTGTAGAATGAAAAATTCCTGACTTTATTTAGAGCTTGTATTTAGCGATACAACATCCAGCTAGATAGAGCATTTCTATAGAAGAAATATATTGACTCAATCGTTTTGTTTATCGATATCAAGCGTTTGCAGATTGATTTGTTAGCGGAATTGCTTGAAAGCTATACATTTGCGGTTTTCCTGTCAGTAAATTTAACTGAGTTCGCAGCTTGAACTACCTGCTTGAACTTTGGTTTTGCCCATGGCATTGTCTTAATTAATCACTAACTACAAAAAGCCTATCGATTAACCGTAGTTTTAAGGTATACTGCCTAAGATTCTACTGGAGAGGGTCCTGTTAGTGCCTACATTCATCGCTCTGGGGCAGTTGGCAATCAAGTGCAGCAGGTAAGCTCCTGTACTGCTAGAGCCACTGAATCATTGCTCAAAACTTAGTTCTTGCTGTGAATTATGGACTCAATTGTTCGGAGAAGTGCTGTTTCCTGCTTAATTACAGTGTCCTTACTGTTTAGTAGTGGCTGTTCCAAAGAAGCTACTAATAGTTCGGGTGCTGATACAGGAAAAAAAGTAGTTCGTATTTCTATTGGCACTCAAGATCAAACCATCAATACAGTGACAGGTGGCTCGGTAATTCGTGAAGGAAAACTGCTAGAGAAATACTTACCTAAAACCGGAAAGTACGCCAATACAGAATACAAAATTGAGTGGTCTAGCTATACTTCTGCGCCACCTCTCACCAACAAAATGTTGGCGAACCAAATTGATATTGGGATGATGGCAGACTTCCCTTCTACCATTAACATCACTACATTTCAAAAGAAGGGAAATGGGGTCAAAACTAAATACATTGCTACCCTCGCTTACAGTCCCAACGGCGCGGGTAACGCGGTAGTGGTCCCCAAAGACAGCCCTTACAAAACACTGCAAGATCTGAAGGGTAAAATGATTTCTGTACCATTCGGTTCTTCGGCCCACGGCATGATCCTGAAGTCACTCAAAGATGCAGGAATTGACCCGCAAAAAGATGTCACCTTAGTCAGCCAGTCGCCTGAAGTGGGAGGCAGCAGTTTACAGAAAAGCCAGATTGATGCCCATGCGGACTTTGTGCCTTACGGCGAGTTGTTTCCATTTCGCGGTTTCGCCCGCAAGATTTTGGATGGTGCCCAAGCAGGCACACCCACTTTTCACGGGGTAGTGGTACGTTCAGATTTTGCTGAAGCCAACCCAGAAATTGTGGTGGCGTATCTGAAGGCGGTGCTGGAAGCAAACAAACTCTTCCGCGAGCAACCAGAAGTTGTTGCTAGCAACATTCAGAAATGGTCTGGGATTGAAAAAGAAGTGGTTTACATGTTTCTGGGGCCTTCCGGCATTCAAAAGCTTGATCCCAGAATTCAGTCTTACCAGTTGACAGCGCTCAAAAATAGCGTCACCACCCTCAAGCAAATTGGCAAGTTAGATGCCAGTGTCAATCCAGATGATGTCGCAACTTGGGCGGATGACAGCTATCTGAAACAGGCAACTAAAGAACTGGGCGTGAGTGAGGCGGAACTTGGCACTCTTGCTGATCAGAATGTGATCGGTGGTAAAGATGCGCTGACCCAAGAGCCGATTACAGAGCCTAAGTTAGCTGCTCAAGTCTGGGTCAAAGGCGAAGATAAGGTAGTTAACTTTGCCTCGATTAAAAACATGGTGACGGCATTGGATAAGCTCAAAAAAGAGGGTAAAACTCCTAGTGTCGTGTTTGTCCACGATCGCACCAATGGCTGGAAGTTGTTTGCCGAAAAGTCCTTCTACGTGCAGAACGGTGATGAAGTAACGGCTTTCCTGTTAGAACCCGATGCCCAAGCCTTTGCCGAGAAAGCAGGAACTAAGGTCGCTGACTTTAATGGCCTACAGACGCTCTATGCTCAAAGTGCTCAGCCCGCCGCGATCGCTGCTAAATAAATCGTATTTATCCTGAAACATCACACTTTGTCTATTTTGGGTATTGCCTGAGTTCCTTTCACGGAAAGATGTCGCATGTCTAGCTCCTCTTCTTCTAAGCGTTCTAGCAAAACTACCTGGCTCAGCAGCTTAAGTGGCTTTGTAAGCCAACTTCGAAGCCAATCTCAACGTAGTCAGCGGTCTGCTCGTTTGTCCTTTCCTACAGGTAAAGTACTCAGGCAATGCCTTTCTCTGGTTCTCTTTTTTGGGATTTGGCAATTGCTCTGTATGGCGAAGTTTAATTTCTTTGTCAGCTTTGAGTTTTTGCCATCTCCATTAGAAGTCTTTCATGCAACTGTGGAATTCTTCACGGGCAACGCAATGGTGCATATTCAGGCCAGCGCAATTCGAGTGTTAGTTGGCTTTAGTGTTGCCACTATATTAGGGGTGAGCTTAGGAATCTTAATCGGCTGGTTCCAGAAACTAGAAGATTTAATCTTTCTACCTCTAGAAATCTTGCGGCCTATCCCAGCCGTTGCCTGGATTCCCTTAGCAATTTTGATGTTTCCTACGTCCGAAGCAGGGATGATCTACATCACCTTTTTAGGAGCCTTCTTTCCTATCCTCATTAGTACAATTCGGGGGGTGGAGGGAACCGATGTGATTTTGCTCCGAGTGGGGCAATGTCTAGGAGCCAAGCAATGGCAAATCTTTAAGGATATTGTGGTTCCTGGTGCCATGCCTTGTATTGCTAGCGGTCTGGTAATTGGCATGGGAAATTCCTGGTTTTGTTTAGTGACGGCTGAAATCTTGGCAGGTCGCTACGGTGTGGGTTATATCACTTGGGAGTCTTATGTCACTTCCAACTATCCCCCCATTGTCATGGGTATGTTGTTGATTGGTTTGATGGGATTGTTTAGTACTTACTTAGTCGATCGCTTGACTGGCTTACTCATGCCCTGGCGGATCACTCAGAAACAACGAACTTAGCTTCATAGCGCTAGGGATTGCTAATGAATTCGTGAGTGTGGAGAGATGGCAGAACTATGACAAAGTTAGTAGAAAGAACGAGCAAGCCTTCAGTCAAAGGGCTAGTAGAAGTTGAACAGTTGTCAGTTTCTTTCAAGCGTCAGGGACATCATATTCCGGTTCTGGAATCGATCGATTTAAAGATTAATCCTGGTGAATTTGTCTGTTTACTCGGCCCCTCTGGTTGTGGCAAGTCAACGATTTTGAACTCTATTGCTGGTTTTATTCGACCTAATCGAGGTTATATCTCGGTTGATCAACGCTTAGTCGATCAACCTGGAGCCGACCGAGGCTTTGTCTTTCAGCAATATTCACTATTACCTTGGAAAACGACCTTTCAGAATATCGAGTTTGGCTTAAAGATTCGCGGCTTATCTAAGACAGAACGCGAAGCACTGGTACATGAATATCTAAATCGAGTTGGGCTTTATAAGCATCGCCATTCTTATCCCCACCAGTTGTCCGGCGGAATGCAGCAAAGAGCCAGTATTGTGCGAGCCTTAGTGAATTCTCCTTCTGTGTTGCTGATGGATGAACCATTTGCGGCACTAGATGCCCAAACTCGACATATGATGCAGGAGCTACTGCTCAGCATTTGGAACGACTTAAAGACAACTGTTATTTTCGTAACTCATGATATTGAAGAAGCGATTTTTCTGAGCGATCGCATCTTTGTCATGGGTGTAAATCCAGGCCGTATTAAGACTACCTTGACGGTGCCATTACCTCGCCCTCGCCACACTGATGACATCTTATCTCCCGAATTTGTGCAACTCAACCGTCAGATCTTTGATCTGATTCGAGAAGAAACGTTGAAGAGTATGGATATTTAGAAGGAGGAAGGTAGTTTAGAGCTGAGCTTTGGCGGTTTGGAGGAGGTCTGATTGAACCCATTGGTTGAGATCGATCGCTTTTAGGCTCTCATTTCCTGGAATCAAGCTAAGTTGAGCGATATGTTGGGCGATCCAATCAGGCCGAATGGTCATTTCTGAAAAGAAACGGTTTGGCAGTTGCTTCTGGAAGGTACTGCTGAGCAGTTGCACAATAATTTCGGTCTCAAGTTGGGTCCAACGACTAATCAAGGGTAAAGCCGCAGAGGTGTTAGCGCACCAATATTGAGCCGCTTGCAAGGCTTTCAAGTAAGCAATCACGATCTCTGGATGTTGTTCTGCTAGAACTTCGCTCACTACGACAGCATGAAACGCCGGCAGACCGCTTAAGTCATCGTCCAACAGATAGCGGAACTTTCCTTGCTGGCAAGCGATCGCGTGGAAGGGAGCAAAGTGAGCATAACCATCGGCGAGTTTGGTTGGGTGTTGGAAAGGACGATTTAAGTTTGCTTGATCGAGTGCGGCAATGGTTACGTCTGATAAAAGGTTGGCCGTTTGGAGCGATCGCATCACCATGCCGTGAGCGGAGGAACTGAAGGGAACCGCAATCACTCGCCCCCGCAAATCTTCTACACTCTGCAATTTAGATTCATGCGGCACAATCACAGCATTGCAAGAGCCATCTGGATTAGCTGAGACAAAACTGACCAAGCGAGTTTTAGAGACTGGATGAGGAGAGTCTGAGGGAGACGTGGCACTGAGCAGGGAAGGATAATCACCCAATAAGCCAATATCTAGTTGCCCTGACTGTAACCCTTGAATAATGGGGGCACCCAAAGAGAAATCTTGCCACTGAATTTGATATTGAGTAGAACTGTAGCGACCGCTCCTGGGTAAGAAATGTTCTAGCAAGCCCAAGCGCTGAATTACTAAACCTCCTGTCACCGTGGGAATCGTGGCATTCTGTATCCCAATTCGAATGGTGATCGTTTCAGGATGGTGAGTTTGATGAGATCGCGTAATTAAACTGGGCGATCGCAGGCGCACTGAGGGTTCAGTTGCAGGAGACGCAGCCGCTAACTGAGAGGTAGAAGTTTGAGCGGGTTGAACGAGAGCCACAAACTTTTGGATCGGATTTAAGCTTGGAGATTTACGACTGGGGCGATCGCTGGGTGGTATAACTGACTGACTTAAGCGCTGGGGTAGTAACAGAAACACATTCCCTGGCACAGGAAATTCTTGGAGCGGAATGCTCGTCAAAATACGGGATTGTCGCTCAGACTTGAATTCTAAATCTGAAGCAAATCCTACATAGTTTCCTTGGGTTAAATAAGTCCGTACCAAGCTTAAAGTATCAACGGTTTCAATTTGAGGAAAGTCAGCGAGCAACAGCCCCAATTCGGTTAGCCGAGATTCCAAAACTAGACGATTTGCAGAACTAGCAGGTAGTACCACCCATCTTTGCTTTTGCAACTCCTTTAAACTTAACCATTTCTGTTTGGTTAGAGGATGGTTTGTTGCCACAATCAAAGCATAGTGAATGGGGGCGATCGCTGTAGCCGAGATTTCAGAAAAATCACCCAAATCAATTTCTGAAACACCTAGATCAATTTGGTTGCTCGTTAAAGCTCGATGCAGACTTTCGGCTGAATTAAACACAACACACTGAGTTTGAATATCAGGATACTGCTGACGATAGCGAAAGAGTACCTCTGGGAGCCAGTGTTCCGCGATCGCAGTAGTGCAGCCAACCTTCAGTTGACCTAATTTTCCTTGTTTAATTTCCTCAATCGTCTTGAGTAGATGGTTCTCTAGATCAATCAGCTTTTGGCCTTCGGCAAATAGAAATTGACCCACTTCTGTAAGCTGAACCTTGCGACCTAAACGATGAAAAAGTGAAGTGCCAATTTCTGACTCTAAAGATTTAATTTTGGCGCTTACCGCAGGCTGAGTTAAGTTCAGAGTATCTGCCGCCTCAGTAAAACTTAAATATCGAGCAACTTCCAGAAAAACTCGAACTTGATAAACCTCCACAGCCCTACAACCCTTATTTGAAAATTTCTTGATTTTGCCGATATCAAAGTATTCTATCAGTCAATAAAAGATGTGGATAGAGGAACAGTGATTCTTGATTCAAAATAAAAACATGAGTTTTAGTTTTTTCGTGTTTGAGATTCAGTAAGATTTAGCTCAAAGATATTCTCGCTAACAATTTTTACTGTTGAAGTAATAGATTATCGCTACTAGAGGGATAGGTTGAGTGGATACTCAATGGCTGAAGACGGATATTCTAGTGATTGGCGGCGGTACGGCTGGAACGATGGCTGCGATCAAGGCTAAGCAAGCAAACCCGGAAGGAGATGTGTTAGTCCTGGAAAAGGCTAACATCCGTCGTAGTGGGGCGATCGCGATGGGGATGGATGGCGTCAATACCGCTGTGATTCCTGGTCACTCTACACCTGAGCAATATGTGCGAGAAGTTACGATCGCCAATGATGGTATTCTCGACCAAAAGGCAGTCTACCAAACTGGGAAGCTGGGCTACGAGACGATTCAAGAGCTAGAAAGCTGGGGCGTAAAATTCCAAAAGGATGCTCAAGGCAACTATGACTTGAAACAAGTGCATCGGGTGGGTAAATATGTGCTACCAATGCCCGAAGGGAAGGATTTAAAGACGATTTTAGCTCGGCAAGTGAAGCGCCACAAAGCCAGAGTCACCAATCGCGTCATGGCTACGCGGATTTTAGTCAAAGACGGTCGGGCGATCGGAGCCGTTGGGTTTGATGTCCGCAATGGTGATTTTGTGGTGATTCAAGCCAAGGCTGTCATTCTCTGTACTGGAGCTTGTGGGCGCTTGGGCTTACCTGCTTCTGGTTATCTCTACGGCACTTACGAGAACCCTACCAATGCAGGAGATGGCTACTCAATGGCCTACCATGCAGGTGCCGAGCTATCCAACATCGAATGTTTTCAGATCAATCCTTTGATGAAGGATTACAACGGTCCCGCCTGCGCTTATGTAGCTAGTCCGTTTGGGGCTTATACTGCCAATGCAGAAGGACATCGCTTCATTAGCTGTGACTACTGGAGTGGCCAGATGATGCTGGAGGTTTGGAAGGAACTGAACTCTGGTAAAGGCCCTGTGCAACTCAAGATGACTCACTTAGATGAGGACACAATTTCTGAGATTGAGTCGGTTCTTTGGGCGAATGAGCGTCCTAGCCGAGGGAGATTTCACGAGGGGCGAGGTGAAAACTACCGTACCCACGGAGTCGAAATGAACATCTCCGAGATTGGTTTGTGCAGCGGCCATAGTGCTTCTGGGGTCCGGGTAAATGAAAAAGCTGAAACCACGGTGCCTGGCCTTTATGCGGCGGGAGACATGGCGAGCGTACCTCACAATTACATGATTGGAGCCTTTGTCTTTGGTCGCTTAGCAGGTACCCATGCAGTGGAATACGGCCAAGATTTAGAGCATGTTGAGCCTGACCAAGAGTTTCTGGAAGCAGAGAAACAGCGTATCTATGCTCCTTTGAGCCGTCCTGACGGTATCCCGCATACGCAGGTAGAGTTTAAGCTACGCCGCTTGGTGAATGATTATCTGCAACCTCCGAAGGTGGATCACAAAATGGAGATTGGTCTCAGACATTTTGTGCGTTATCACGAAGCCCTAGACCAAATGGGAGCCCGCGATCCCCATGAACTAATGCGCTGTATGGAGGTTCATTTTATCCGCGACTGTGCGGAGATGGCGGCAAGAGCTTCTTTGTATCGTCGAGAAAGCCGCTGGGGTCTGTATCACTATCGCGTAGATTGCCCAGAAAAGAACAATGAAGAGTGGTTCTGCCATGTCATTGTGCAGCAAGATGAGACAGGGGAGATGAATCTGTTCAAGCGGCCTGTAGAACCTTATATGGTGCAGGTAGATTTGGAACGAGAAGTTTATGATGTGGCGGTTCGTTGAAACCGAAGCCTCGGGGCACTTGCCCCCAAACCCCCGTCGAGGGACGGTTGCATCCCTAAAACTCCCTTCAAAAGGGCTTTGACAGCGTAAGTGAAGCATAGAAAAGGTGGCTACTTAAGAGCTGTAGCAACAAGTAGAGAAATGGAATATAAGTTTGGAGAGTATATATGGCGTTAGCAACGCAGCGAGTAGATGTACCTGTGATTGTAGATGAGTCGAAGTGCTTGGAAAAGTGTACAGCTTGTATTGAAGTATGTCCACTAGATGTCTTGGCGAAAAACCCTGACACGGGGAAAGCCTATATGAAATATGACGAGTGTTGGTTCTGCTTACCCTGCGAGAAGGAGTGCCCTACCAATGCGATCACTGTGAAAATTCCATTCTTGTTGAGGTAAGGAAGAGAGATGTCTGTGGAGACGAATCAAGAACTAGAACCGTGGTTGGAGATGTTGCGATCGCCTGAGGTAAGCGATCGCTTGGTCGCTGTCAAAACTCTGCAACATTTAGGGGATGAGGCAGCTCTCACTCCACTTATGACAGCCTTGCAAGATGAAAGTACTGTAGTGCAAAAGTTGGCGGTGACAGCGCTTTGGGAGTTGGCGAACCCAGCCGCAGTGCCAGCACTAATCAGTTGTTTGGCTTCTCCTGATGAGGAAATTCGCGAGGAGGCGCAATCAGCTTTAGGTGAGTTGGTTTCTCCCGACCATCTACTGTTGTTACTGGATGCTTTGCAGCAAAAGGATACTAACCTACAGTTCCATGCGCTGGTGCTGCTGCGCAAAATTCATGATGTGCAATCTCTTCCTTATGTGTTGCCATTTTTTGCTGCCGAGCTACCAGAACTACGGGAAGCGGCAATTACGACCTTGCGCTACCTAAACCAAGTCGATCGGTGCCAGCCTGCTTTGGCACTCCTACAAGATGCATCAGAAACGGTACGACGAGCGGCGGCTTTGACCTTAGGGCATTTGACCGATGCAGAAGTCGTGCCTTTGTTGAGCCAAGCTCTGACGACTGACGCTGATTGGCAGGTACGCCGGAATGCAGCTAAGTCTCTTGCAATTCATGCAGCACCAGCCGCCATTCCGACGCTTCAACAAGCCTTGAGCGATGAGCATTGGCAGGTACGAAAGGCTGTGGCCCAAGCACTTCAGCAGACACCTGATCAACAGGTGATGCCTGACTTAGTCAGAGCTTTAGCCGATGAGTATTCTGATGTGCGGCGAGAAGCGGCGATCGCTCTGGGCAACTTATTGCATCCTGCGGCCATCAATCCCTTGAAACAGGCGCTAGATGATCCAGACAGAGATGTATGCATCTACGCCCAACGAGCCATCCAAAAAATTCAGAACTCCCTCAACACGACTCCTAATGTCTAGCCACTCTTCTCCTTTCCGTTCTCCTAGTCTCGCCGAAGCACCCTCTGAAGCTGCTCCTGATCCATCATTGCTGGTACGTCAATCAGAGGTAGTGGCTCGCCTCAAACAGATAGTAGAACCTGTTTTACAGAATGACATTGTCAGCCTGGGTATGGTACGCAATCTCCGCATTGTGGAAGATTATGTTTATCTGCGGCTGTATGTTGGGACTCATCAACAGGAACTAGAAGCCGAAGTGCGATCGCGCTTGTCTGATTTAACTTGGTGCAAAAAGCTCTATATTCAGCTCTGCACGATTCCAGGTGTTAAAACCACGTTGGCGATTTCTAGTGGCAAAGGAGGTGTGGGTAAATCAACAGTGTCGGTAAATTTGGCAGCAGCACTGGCCCAACAAGGAGCAAAGGTTGGAATTTTGGATGCTGATGTCTACGGTCCTAATATTCCGCAGATGTTGGGGCTAAACCAGACAGAAGTACAGATTGTGGGGACTCCAGCAGGGCAGCGATTTATCCCTCTAGAAGCCCACGGCATCAAAGTAATGTCAGTAGGGCTATTAGCAGAACCCGATCATCCCTTGGCTTGGCGCGGGCCTGTGCTCCACAAAATCATCACTCAATTTATCCAAGAGGTAGAGTGGGGCGAGTTAGATTATTTATTGATCGATCTCCCCCCTGGCACTGGAGATGCCCAAATCACGATTATTCAGGAGAGCCCAATTCGGGGTGTCTTGTTGGTTACGACTCCCCAGCAAGTTGCAGTTGCGGATGTCCGCCGGAGTATCCATATGTTTCGACGGGTGGGAGTTCCGGTGTTGGGCATTATCGAGAACATGAGTTATTTGGTTTGTGGTAGTTGTGGCGATCGCACCCCTATTTTTGGCAGTGGCGGCGGCCAGCAGTTAGCAACTGAGTTGCAAGCGCCTTTACTCGGAGAAGTGCCGATCGCGGCTCCTATTTGTCAAGGCGGAGATGCAGGCCAACCGATTGCGATCGCAGACCCCAACGCCTTGGCGAGTCAGGTATTTCAACAGATTGCAGCTGGCATTCACCAAACTTTCCAACTTCCGGGGATGGGTAACTAATGGGGAACGGTAGCTGTGGGAGTTGTGTCTACTTCTACAACTCTCCTCTTACCCCCAGGCTCACAGCATGCCTCGTTGGTTCCAATTCTGGCTCTCCCTCAGTGTCCTCACGATCACCATTGCCGAAAATCTTGTCCTCCCTAGCTACCAGGCGATCGCTCAACTGCCCCCAGTCGCAGCCTGTAATTTGGAAGTGCCACGAGACAACGAAGTCTTGACGCTTCTGGATCAAGCCCGCATTGAGTTAGACAACAAAAACATAGAAGCTGCAACTCGCTACTTGCAAGCAGCCTTCCCTAATGCCCTTCAACTGAGCAATGCTCACAAAACGGAACTGATTCAGCAGTGGCTTTTAGATCCCTACGAAGGACATTCGATTTCACGGTTACAGCGGTTGATGCAGCAAGCGGAGATGCAAAAGTCATCGGCTTCCATGCGACCTCTGCTAGACCAGCTCTTGCAGCTCACCAATCGCCTCACCGCCAGCCATAGTTTCGTCAAAACTAGCGCTCTCGCCGCGATCGCCCATCATTATGTAACGCTGGGTCAACCTCAACAGGCAAAATTGGCACTCAGCCAAGCACAGCAGGCAGCCCGCTCGATTCAAGGCCCCATTTTTACAGCCCAAGCCCTTACGGATGTATCAGCAGGCTATGCGACGCTGAGTTCAGGCAGTGCTGCCAGTAAAAACCAAGCCCAAACGGCTCAGGCAGTCTTAGCTCAAGTTGAGCAAGCGATGAAGCAGATTCCACCTAAAACGTCTGAGTCTTTGCAAGCCGCACTTTGGCCTCGATTAGCAGCCATCTACGCTCAGATTGGCGACTATGCGAAAGCCAATCAAGCCGTTGCTAGATTGCCTAAAAATTCTGAGTCCCAATCTTTTGCTCAGCGTGGCGTGGTAGAAGCTTACACTACCGCTCAAAACCTTAGCACCGCCGAACAACTGGCTCAAACGATCGCCACACCTGTCCAGAAAGGATTGGCTCTGGGAAAACTCGCCGTTGGTTATAGCCAAGCTAAACAACCTCAAAAAGCCACTCAACTGCTGCGTCAAGCGGTGCAACTCGCACAATCGCCCACGGTGGCACGCGATTCGATTGCCCAGGAAGCCTTGCTAAAAGCGCTTGTAGAATCCTATTTGCAAGTAGGACAGCGAGATGAAGCTTTCCAGTTAGCCAAAACTGCGCTGAAAGGGTCTCAGACTGAAGCTATTAGAGCTGTGGCGATCGCCTACGCCCAAGCTGGGCAAACCAACTCAGTGCGGCAACTCTTATCTGAGCGGCTCCGCACCATTCAAGCGATGCCGCCAAGTTGGGATCGGCAGTTGGTGTCACCGAGCTTGCTGCAGCTGGTGATGGATACGCAACAGTTTGACTGGGTTCGTCAGGAATGGCCTCGCCTTGCCGCCCTGGATTACGGTCTACAAGATGATCGGGTAGTAAAAATGGCCACTGCTTACGCCCAGTCAGGACAGCACCGTCAAGCCCTTCAGTGGGCGAAGCAGTTGCCCATCAGCGATCGCCCTTTATTACAGGTTAAGCTAATGACCGCGATCGCCCGTGAGGCTCACCGTCAAGGTGAAACCCAATGGGCAAATGAATTACTCCAGCAAACTTTACAAAGTCTCGACCCATTGCTGCGAGCCTACGACGAGCGAATTAAACGCGAAGGAGGCGATCTCCTCGAACGCGATCGCTTCAAACCCCAATCTTTAGCGCTGATTGCCCTCGTCTACGCTCAGAGCAACCAAGCAGAACCCACTCGCAGATTGCTTCAGCAAGTCAGCCAACTGGATGTCAATATGAGCGATCCAGCGATCGCACCTCCAGACCCCAATCCCTTCGCCCTCTTTATGGCAACCGAGCAATATGTCGGCGCTTTACAATTGGCTCAAGCGACTAAAAACCCAGAAATTCGGGTCGCCCGATTACAAGGCAGCGCTACTGCATTACTGAAACAGAATCGGTTTGATTTGGTGTTGCCAGTGGTAGATCAAATCACCGCTGCCGATCGCAAAACTCAAATGCTGCTGGCGATCGCCCAACGCTACGGTGAACTTCAACAAGTAGACAAAGCCTTGCCAATTCTGGCGCAAGCCTTCCGTGTCGCCCAAACTATTCCTGGTGAGGAATCACGGGTGGATCGCTTCGGAACCGATGGCGCAACTGTCATGGAGGCATCCGATGACCGGGGCAGTATGCTAACGGCGATCGCAGTGCAGTATGCTCGCTTCCAGCAACCCACCCAAGCCCTGAAAGTTGCCAACACTTTGCAAGCCAAAGAAACTCGTGAGCAAGCCCTTCAAGCCGTAAAGTGTGCTTCTAGTCTCAAGGTTTGATCCAACTTGTAACCATCGTGCTGTATCAACTTTGCCCCACAACTGCTTAGAAATCGGGTTAGAGCGATCGCGAAGCTACAAACAGCAGAGTGCGCTCAAATTCCAGTGCTGCGCCTCAGACCAGAATTCGATATTGCTTAGACTGCCTAATCTCAGCAATCAGTCATTAGCTGGAAAATTGATGGACTTAAGAATTGCTTAAATCTCCCTATGTATCAATACTTTCATCCGTTTAAGTGTTCACAATAAAGGTGAAGTAATGGGACGAAGGGATCTACGTGAACGGGGACGAGTTTATTGAACAGATTCACGATGTGCAGCAACGAGTAGCAGAACTCCAAGAGGATGCTACCCAACTGCCATCGCTGCAAAAAAGCCGATTGACAGAATCCCTGGAGAGGCTGACCGCAGCTTTAAGAGATTTGCAAGTTGCTGAGGAAGCCATTCGGCTGCTGCTGTCTGCTGTACAGCAATCGCGCGACTCCATCATCATTACCACGGCCCATGTCGATCCGCCAGGGCCAGAAATCGTCTATGTTAATCCAGCCTTCAGCGAGATGACTGGCTATGCCAGCGAGGAAGTGCTTGGCAAAACTCCTCGGTTACTCCAAGGCCCTGATACCGATCGCGAGCTGCTTCGAGACTTACGCCAGCATTTGATTGATGGAGAACCTTTTCACGGTGAGGCAATCAACTACCGAAAGGATGGAACCGAATATTATGTGGAGTGGAACCTCACGCCGATTCGGGATGTTCAGCAAACCATTACCCACTTTGTCGCAATTCAACGAGATATTAGCGATCGCAAACGCTTAGAACAAGAACGAGAGCATTTATTACAGCAAGAGCAAGCTGCGCGGAATGAAGCAGAAGCAGCGAATCGGACCAAGGATGAATTCTTAGCGATGCTCTCTCATGAACTAAGAACTCCCCTGACACCCATTTTGGGTTGGGCTAAGATGTTGAGAACTAAGCAGCTGTCAGAAGCCAAGCGCCAAGAGGCGTTAGATGCGATCGAGCAAAGTGCGAAACGCCAATCTCAAGTCGTAGACGACCTGCTCGATCTCTCTCGGATTGTCCAAGGTAAATTAACTCTCAATCTCACTTCAGTATCATTGGCAACCCCCATTACTGCGGCGTTAGAAACGGTGCGTTTGTCTGCGGAAGCGAAATCTATTCGCATAGAGACAAAACTAGATCCAACGGTTGAGCCAGCCATTGGTGATACAGGCAGACTGCAACAAGTGTTTTGGAATCTGCTTTCAAATGCCATCAAATTCACCCCTTACAAAGGTCACATTCAGTTAGAACTGAAGCAAGTTGAGCAATATGCTCAAATCACGATTACCGATAGTGGGCAGGGAATTCATCCGGAGTTCTTACCGTTTGTATTTAATCGGTTTCGTCAGCAAGACAGCTCAATTACACGGCAATTTGGTGGCTTGGGGCTGGGCCTGTCCATCTCGCGGCAGTTGGTAGAAGCGCATGGGGGCACCATTACAGTCAATAGCGCTGGAGAAGGCAAAGGGGCAACTTTTACAGTGCGGCTTCCCCTCATACCGCACACTTCCCCAACGGAGGCTCCTAACTCATCAACCGACCGAGCGCAGAGTTTGGCAGGCACCCAGGTTTTGGTCATAGATGATGAACCTTTTACGCTAAAGTTCATCACTTTTGCCCTAGAAGAAGCAGGTGCAGCCGTTACTGCTGTCACTTCTGGGCAAGCAGCCCTGCAAGCTCTGAGCCAATCTAATTTTGATGTATTGCTGAGTGATATTGGGATGCAGGAGATGGATGGCTATGCTTTAATTCGGCAGATTCGTTCTTCTCGGCCAAATCGAGATCTGCCAGCGATCGCCCTCACCGCTTATGCGACTGAAGACAACTGCCAAAAAGTATTGTCGGCTGGCTTTCAACAACATTTGGCTAAACCCGTCGAGCCAGAAACTTTAATTGCAGCGATTGCGTTGGCCTTGGAACAAACGTCAACTCTATCGCGGAATAGTTAGGGCTGTCTTGAGAATATCTTTGGGGGAATCTCGAAGCGATCGCCGGAGGTGGGATACCCGGCGACTGAAGAAGTATGAGCTCCCAAGGTTAGAATTAGCAGTAGACGGTTAACACCATGAGAAGTACCTATGTTCGGCCATGACATCATTGTGATTGGTACATCGGCGGGTGGGCTGAAGGCACTAAGCAAAATTGTGGGTAACCTACCTGCTGACCTCAATGCTGTCATCTTTATTGTTCAACATATTGCCCCAGATAAGCCTAGTTTGCTGCCCAGCATCCTAGAAGATGTTTGTGATTTTCCAGTTACGCATCCTCAAGATGGGGAGAAGTTTCAAAAAGGGCGAATTTACATTGCCCCACCCGATCATCATTTGTTGGTGTATCAAGGGCAAATGCGAGTGGTGCGGGGACCGCAAGAGAATCGATTTAGACCCGCGATCGATGCCTTATTCCGCTCAGCGGCGCGTGCCTATGGCCCTAGAGTTGTAGGCGTGGTGCTCACAGGCTATCTGGATGATGGCACTGTAGGTCTCCAAGCAGTTAAAAAGCGGGGCGGAGTTGCTATAGTGCAAGATCCTCACGAGGCACAGTATTCTAGCATGCCTAACAGCGCCTTGAGGTATGCCTCAGTAGACCACTGCCTATGCTTGGCGGAGATTGCAGAATTATTGGTGTCTTTGACGAAGGAACCCGCAGCGGAGGAGAAAACGTACCCAGTCACTCAAGAAATAGAGTTTGAATCTAATATTGCTGAACAGCAGATGAATACGCAGCAGTTTCTAGAGAATGTTGAGAAGATTGGACAGCGTACAACCTATAGCTGTCCTGAGTGTAACGGCAGTATTTGGCAAATTGGTGATGGGGATTTACTGCGGTTTCGCTGCCATATAGGGCACGCTTTTACAGCGAATATCTTTCTGTCTGAGCAGACTAAGAATATAGAAAATACTTTATGGTCGGCTGTGCGAGCTTTGGAGGAGAAAGTGACGCTCTCACGCCAAATGGCTCAACGGATGAAAAATATCAATTTGTCTACCGTAGCAACAAAATACGAAAATAACGCGCAAAAAATAGATGAAGAGGTGTCAGCGCTGCGGAACTTGATTCTTACGGGCTTTGCCACAAAACAAAATATATTCTTCAAAGATGAGGAGTTAGAGGAGGGACTGTAACCTGGCAATCGCCCTCTATCCTTCAGTATCTCTCCCTAAATCCCTCTCCGTTTGGAAAGGGGTTATGAATTCTTATCTAACCCTCGCGCTAGAGATACTTTGTTGGTTGGAGATGTCTAATAGGAGAGCACAAAAGGAAAGTTGGCGATCGCCAAGCTAGCCGAATCGATTGAAACTCATGTTGTTAATTGGCACCAGTGGTTGGGTCTATAAACATTGGATGGGATTGTTCTACCCAGCGCAGATGCCTGGTGAGCAGCAGTTACCTTTCTATGCAGAGCAATTTCCTAGCGTAGAAGTCAATTTCTCCTTTTATCGTTTACCAGAGCGATCGGTGTTTGAGCATTGGCGGGCGCAAACTCCGGATAAGTTTCTATTTGCCGTTAAGGGTAGCCGCTATCTCACTCACATGAAGAAGCTGAAAGATCCTGAAGAGCCCTTAGAGCGACTAATGGAGCGAGCTAGCGGTCTGCAAGAAAAGCTGGGGCCGATTTTGTTCCAGTTTCCTCACACCTGGCATCTCAACCTCGATCGCCTGCAACCATTTTTAGACTTGCTCCAGAATTATCCGCAACAGCAGTACACATTAGAGTTTCGCCATACTAGTTGGCTGATTCCAGAAGTTTACCAACGATTAGAGAAGGCACGAGTAGCGCTGTGTCTCCCTGTTAGTCCCACTGTTCCCTTAGACATTTGCCTCACTGCTCCCTGGACTTACATTCGGATGCACTCTGGTCAGGAGGGTACAGGCTACAGCGATGCGGAATTGCTAACTTGGGCGGCCCAAATTCGTTCGTTCTTGGCGCAGGACATTAATGTCTATGTCTATTTCAATAATGATCCAGAAGGCCACGCCATCTACGATGCCCAACGCCTCAAGATATTGATTGATTCCGATGCCAAACAATGAGCGATCGCCCCACAGTATCTATTATCTATTCCCCTTCCCGGCGAGGGAAGGGGCTAGGGGTTAGGTCTACGCTCTCTGGCAAAGATACCGATCGATCGCGTCATCTAGAGATGGCAACAAGATACCGCGTTCACTGCTGAGGGCACTGTAAACGGGTCGAGAAGCAGCCCAGCCCAAATCTTTAGTAGGACGAGCTTCGATCACCGCTGTATCTAATCCAGCGAGATTTGCCACAGTTTGGGCTAACTCGGACCAAGCGATCGCGCCTGAGTTCGCCAAGTGCCAAATACCGCATTCTCCATCAATCAGGAGATCTAGCGTGTTATTGACGAGATCGGGGACATAGGTGGGGGATACCACTGAATCTTCCGCTGCGATAAAAGGCTGACCGGAAGCTAGAGTTCGCAGGGCGATCGCCAGAAAGTTATGTTCATCCCAAGGACCGAAAAAGGCGCTAGTGCGAATCACTAAGGAACAGGGATGGTTGGCAAGTACCCGTTGTTCGGCGATCGCTTTGCTGTGTCCATATACATTTAGAGGTGCCACTTCACAACTTTCGACATAAGGTTCCGCTCGGTTGCCATCGAACACTAAATCCGAAGAGAAGGTGACGAAGGCAGCCCCATGATTTGCACAGGTCTCCGCTAAAATTGCCGCTCCATCTGTATTAATGAACCGACATAGGTCTGGTTCTCGTTCTGCATCATCAACCCGGACATAGCCTGCTGTATTGACCACCGCCCAAGGTTTTAGCTCTGCGATGACGTGATCGACAGAATCTGGATTGGTGATGTCCATATCCTGACGAGACAGCAACTGGTAAGGAATGCCACGGACTTCACAAAGGCGGGCAAAAGCCTTTCCGAGCGTCCCAGTTGCACCCGTGATCAAAAGCGGTGGCGTTGAGGCAGCAGAAGTTTCAGCACCCCGTAATACTTGGCTTCCAACGCTTGACTTCCAATGCTTGGCTTCTGACTCCTGCTTATTGGCTCCAGGCTCCTGATTCTTACCTTCTAGCTGCTGATCTCCTGGTTCTCCGGTGTAGTTCACAGGCGGATATAGCAACCGTTCTGGGCGTTGCCACCAGCCGGGAACAGCGAGCAAAGGATGATGAAATTCGTTGCCTTCAGCTAGCTGACGTAGCATCTGAGCTAAGGCAGTAGGCCGAGGCTGAGGTGATCTGAGGTCAAATACACCGGGTTCGTAGTAGCCGTCCGATCGCGTTAGTAGGCTATTCCAGTCGTAAGCTCCTAGCAGCGACCAAGCAGTAACGGCTCGGATATCTACACCGTCAGTTCGCAGTTGTTGGGCTGCTTCCCAGATTTCCTTGAGCCAGCGCAACTGTTCTTCTCTGGTGCAACCCAAATGTACCTCTGTCACCGCGATCGGTAACTGGTAGCGCTCCCAAACCTCTTTGAGTAGGGTCTGGGCATCGCAAATTCCCTCTACACAAACCCGGACCGCTTCTACATCAGCATACTGATGTTTGCCGTTGCCTCCGTGGGTATGAGCAGGATAACGTTCTAGCCGCTCATCTAAAAAGCGATCACTCGTGAGATAGCGGTTAATGCCCATAATGTCCGGTGGGCAAGGATGGTCCACAAACCAAGTGAGTTCGGCTTCGCCAATCCCAACTAGCTCTCGCAGATATTCCCAAAGTGGATGCTCGTGATTGACTCGACCGCAGAGTAGATCAAGACTGAGCCAGCGGCGATTGTTCTCGAATTCTGCCTGGTAAGCCAGCAGAGGAGTGCTGAATATCTTGCCTAAATCTTCGGTTTGTACCAGTTGGGCGCTCGGATTAATTTGCCGAACTGCCTGCATCGAAAGCACAACGGCGCGGCATTGATTGAGTAGTGCCTGGATAAAAGCCAGCCCATCCCGCTTGTGAGGGTACCAGTGGCCGTAGAGAGCACTGAAGCGAGCTGTGGTCAGGGGTTCATTCACCGGAGTGTAATGAGTGATCCAGGGATAGCGAGTTGCGACCGCGTGAGCAAATTCCGCTAGCTTTTCCGGAAAAGCGGGATCAAGCAAGCTGGTATCCTTGGGACCACTACCATGATGCACAAGCCCCAGAATGGGCCGAATACCTAGATCATCCAATCGCGCTAATCGCTGGTCTAACCAAGACCAATCTGCTTGCGCTAATCCATTGGGAGCAATTCGTTCCCAGAGGGCAGGATAGCGGATGGCTGTAATGCCTAAAGAATCGAATAGATCTAGATCTTCGATCCGATTAAGGTGACCGTTACGTTCTAGTTGATCGAAGTATTGGTCGCCGATACGATTTACGGTGCATTCAATACCAGCCCACAATTCCAGGTTGGCGGCTGAATTTGCGCTATTGGCTACTGAGTTACTAGACGCAACATTAACTGGAGAAGACTGCTCCTCACTCCTCGTATTCGCTATCATGCTTGTTTATTCTGGGCCATGCTAGAAAAGTGCATTAAAGGTCAATTAGCAGGTGGATCTTTCGTTGATGACTGATGAAAGACCCACCGCTAAAGTAGGCGTTCTAGTCTGCCTTAGT
This sequence comes from Trichocoleus sp. FACHB-46, assembly GCF_014695385.1. Taxonomy (NCBI): domain Bacteria; kingdom Bacillati; phylum Cyanobacteriota; class Cyanophyceae; order Leptolyngbyales; family Trichocoleusaceae; genus Trichocoleus; species Trichocoleus sp. FACHB-46. The sequence goes on from NZ_JACJOD010000041.1 coordinate 72,248, forward strand.
AGATAAGGATTTGCTGGAACCATTCTTCTCTATGTTTTTAGCAGGAGATGAATTGGCAGCATGGGTGAGGGAAGTTTGATCCAAGTTGATTTCGGATCTGCGATCGCTGCTAGGAGATTTAGCCGATACGCGAGCGGCAACGCTCTCTTCGGGGTGCCAACTGGGTCGCTCTGTGATTTTGGCGTAGACGGATAGGGCTTGAGCGACTACTTGATCCATGTTGTAGTACTTGTAGGTAGCCAATCGCCCCACGAAATGTACTCCAGGTGTTGAGTCGGCTAGTGCTTTGTACTGCTTGTAAAGCTCCGCATTCTCAGGGCGGGGGACTGGGTAGTAAGGATCTCCCTCTGCCTTGGGATATTCATACACTAGGCTGGTCTTAGTATGCTCCTGACCCGTGAGATATTTGAACTCAGTGACACGAGTGTAGAGATGTTCGTTGGGATAGTTGACTACAGCGGCAGGCTGATGCACAGATTCATTCAGCGTCTCATGCTTGAAGTCGAGGGATCGGTAAGGTAGCTTACCGTAGCGATAATCAAAAAACTCATCCACGGGGCCAGAGTAGATCATTTCCTTGAAAGGAATCATCTTTTGAATTTCCCGGTAGTCCACATTCAACATCACTTTGATGTTGGGGTGAGACAGCATGTTTTCAAACATGCGAGTGAAGCCGTGCAATGGCATTGCTTGGTAGGTATCGGTAAAGTAGCGATCGTCTCTGTTGGTGCGAGTCGGAACGCGAGCTGTGACCGACTTATCGAGTTCCGAGGGATCGATGCCCCATTGCTTGATCGTGTAGTTGCGGAAGAACTTCTCGTACAGTTCCCGTCCTACTTTGCTAACTACTACATCTTCGGAGGTGCGGATAGATTCTTTAGGTTCCGCAACTGAGGCAAAGAAATCATTCAGTTCAAAGGAAGTGAGATTTAAGCCATACAGCTTATTAATGGTGTCCAAGTTAATGGGCATGGGCACCAATTGACCATCAACACTAGCTAGAACTCGGTGCTCGTAACGCCGCCACTCGGTGAAGTTGGACAGATACTCAAAGACATCACGCGAGTTGGTGTGAAAGATGTGAGGGCCATACTTGTGTACTAGAATGCCCGCATCGTTGTAATGGTCGTAAGCATTGCCACCAATATGATTGCGGCGATCGCAAACCAGTACCTTTTTGCCTAACTGGCTTGCCAAGCGCTCCGCCAGAACGCTACCTGAGAATCCTGCACCCACAATTAGGTAGTCGAACATTGAAATACCTCTCTTTTAGTAAATGGTTGGAGCTTTCGTTGCCATCTTGGTTATCGCTGAAAGCTCTAGTTTCGGCATCTGAGTCATTCGTCTTCACAGTGCCTGTCGGCACCTATGACTCATCACCGCAGGTTTGTAAATGTCTGTATTTGTCTTATGTCTTAAATCGCTGGCATCTAGTCATCTAAAGCTTGAAGACTAGTAACGAACTGGGCTAGCTAGACACTCGAAACAGATTCTGAGAGAACGGCTGTCGGCTTGGGCGTTGACTCGACCTGCTTGCTCGCGATCGCTGACTCAATCAGTTGCAACATTGCTGCCCAAGTTTTATCCCAAGAAGTCTGGGCCAAAAAGGCATCCACTTGATGCCGCCATTCTGTATCTTGCTGAGCCTGTTGCATGGCTGCTTCGGTGGCTGTCACAAACTCAGATGCTGTGTCAGCGATATGAACTAAGCCCTGCTCCCCGTAAGGTCGCACCACATCTCGAATCGAGGTAGAAACCACAGGCTTGCCAGCAGCGAGATATTCTGGAGTTTTGGTAGGGCTGATAAAGCGTGTCGATTCATTCAACGCAAAAGGCAACATAGCGACATCCCATCCCGCTAGATATTGCGGTAGCTCTGGATAGGATTTGCCCCCTAAATAGTGAATGTTAGGGTGGCGGGGCAGAGTCTCTGGATCGATTTTGACTACAGGACCAATAATCACTAAATGCCAATCAGGTCTGGCTTGAGCAATGCCATCTATTAGGTCCAGGTTCATTCGTTCGTCTATAACACCATAGAAACCTAGACGAGGATGAGGAATAGCTGCTTGGTCGGCTGGATCTGTGGCGATCGCTCTGGCTTGGGCAAAGTGTTCTGCTTCAATGCTGCTAGGGAAGGCGTAGGCATGAGGATGCTGATGGCGTTTCGCTTCGTACAGGCTTTGGCCACCTGTAAATACCAAATTAGCTCGTTGGAATAGTTGGTCTTCAAACTCTCTGAGTTCCGGGGGGGCTCCCTTAAAGGCAGCTAGTTCATCCATACAGTCATAAACGACTGCTGCGGCCTGCAAATGACTGGTGAACGCCAAGGCCATCGGCGTGTAGTACCAGAGAATCGGGTTGGCGATCGCATACTCAGCAAACAGATCATCTATCAAGCTCTGTTGCATGGCAGTGACCATCTCTGCTTTCAAGCCACTGGGGAGATGGGGCACAACTACTGACACGCCACACTCCCGTTTGCCGACTTCCAGCCACCAATCATCTCCTGCTTCAAAGATGGGTTCCTCAACAAAAAAGACTCTACGTCCCTGAGCACAACGACTTAAAAGATGTTGCGGTCGCTGATAAACAAAATCCCACCGTAAGTGGGACAAACAAACCAAATCAGATGTACCTGGGAAGAACCATTCAACATCTGAAAGAGAAAAGCTAGCAGTCTGCGATTCTGATGTTGATGTATCTTGCAAAGATAACTTTCTTATAGGTCTCATCTTAGTACTATTACTGATTGATGCGGGGTCAGGTGGAGTCATGATTCAACCTAGTTTTATTTAGGTGGAAAGCTCTAATCTTAATTCACAATAATTCCTTATTACTTTTAAAAGCTTCTATTCAACGGTAGATGTGAAATCTATCTTCAGACAGAGATAAGTATTAAAATAACTTGTAGCTTCGAGTCTTTATAGGCGCTAAAGTGATTTAATATCAGTGTTTTTGGCTTTTTATCTAGTTTTGTTGCAATATCTACAATTAGGGACACCCAGATTTACGTCATTAGTAGGATATGAAGCTTTTGAGAAATCTGAGTTAATTGCCAAATTGGATGCCAAGTTAAATGTCAATTACTAGATTGATGCAAGTAATTAGATTTGGCTTTGAATTTTGTATTGACTCATTTTCAATCTAAGGATTTGCATGTTATTGATTGATATAAAAATTTTATTTTAGAATTAAGACAAATTAAGTTTTTAATTCTGAAGCGTTTCTTAAATAGAAATACCCAAAGAGATCCACATCCTATCTATCAAGGCACACCAATCTCATGATTTTAGTAACCGGGGGAGCAGGGTATATTGGCTCCCATGCTGTTATGGAGTTACAACGAGCAGGTTATGAGGTGATGGTTTTAGATAACCTCTCTTATGGCCATCGGGAAATTGTTGAGGAAGTCTTACAAGTAAAACTAGTAGTAGGGGATATTAGCGATCGCGCCCTACTCGATCAACTATTCTCTACCTATCCTATTACCGCAGTTATGCACTTTGCGGCCTACATCGCTGTAGGTGAGTCTGTTACAGATCCCGCTAAGTATTACCGCAACAACGTTACAGGCACTCTAACGCTCTTGGAAGCGATGATCGCAGCGTCTGTAAAGCAGTTTGTGTTTTCTTCAACCTGTGCGCTGTATGGCATTCCTAAGTTTGTGCCAATCACAGAAGAGCATCCGCAAGACCCCATCAGTCCCTATGCCACCACAAAACAGACTGTGGAGCACATTCTCTCGGATTTTGATGTAGCTTATGGTCTGAAGTCAGTTCGCTTCCGGTACTTCAACGCGGCTGGAGCGCATCCCAATGGTCAACTCGGTGAGGACCATGCGCCTGAAACCCACTTAATTCCTCTTGTGTTGATGGCTGCCTTAGGTAAATTACCCGCCATCCAGATTCTAGGGACCGATTACCCTACACCAGATGGCACTTGCGTCCGTGACTACATTCACGTCAGCGACCTGGCTCAAGCTCACGTTCAAGGATTGCAGTATCTGGAAAACGGTGGGGCCAGTGACGTGTTCAACTTGGGTAATGGCCTAGGATTCTCAGTCCGCGAAGTGATTGAAGCCGCTCGCGAAGTCACTGGCCGAGAAATTCCTGTAGTAGAGCGCGATCGCCGCCCTGGAGACCCTCCGGTTTTAGTAGGTAGCAGCGACAAAGCCAGCAATGTGTTGGGTTGGAAACCCGAATACGCTGACTTGAAACAAATTTTGACTCACGCTTGGCAATGGCACCAACAACGGCACGGTCAGCATACGCCTGTGCCACAGTAGCCACAATGTGAAGCTTATGAAGCTTTGAAAGCAAGCTCAAGTCCTAGCAAGACCTAACCACCAGCCCCTCTCCACATCGGAGAGGGGCCTTAGTTCTATATGGCTCCCCTACCCTATCAGGGAAGGGGCTGGGGGTTAGGTCTCACAGTTTTTAAGATTCTGGAACAGAAGGATATCTCACAGTCAGCACTGTAGAGTCTTCCTCTGCCAGCCAACCATGAGAGAGACCGGGCAACCACAGGGCGTAATCCCCTTCTTGAGCCAGCACTACCTCGCGATCGGGGAACTGCAAGCGAAAGCGACCCTTGATCAAAATTGAAAGCGTCGTCGCTTGGTGATTGACCCCCCATTCTTGCCTACTGTCCCCAGCGGAGTGAGTCCCCCACTTAACCTCCACAGCCGACGTAGCGCGGGGATCATCGGCTGGCGTCACAAAGTACCCCATAAACCAACCGCGACGGGTTTTTCCTTCGGTGTAACTATTGCCAACAATAATTTGTGGTGAATCAGCCATTTCTTTAAAAATTTTCAATAACAATTTGGTGAATTATAGCTTTGAGAATCGTCAAGTTTTGTGTTGATAGTTAGTAGTGATTGTCACAGTATTTATTCAGATTCAATTCAAAAACGTACTATAAGTATTCTTAATTTCTTGCTAAAAGGATTTTGGTTTGGTAATCAAAGGTAGTTTTGAACCTGAATTCAGGCTTCTATCTCAGGAATGATTGTAATTAGGTATGATTTAAATAGGTAGTTTGACTAGACCTTGATAAAAGCGGTTTATGTCAGGGAATGCAGTAATTCGCTCGGACACAAGAGTAGGGTTACTGTTGATGAATTTTCACTGCTCTGAAGTTCCCCTAATTAAAAATTCCTTCCCGAAGAAATAAAGGCTCGAAAAATTTTTAGTTTCGAAGCTGATAAATAGATAAATCAGGGGTAGCAAAGGGCATTCTTCGTTAAGTAGCTAGGGTTCAAGTTTGATGAAATTACTCGGCAGAAGCCTCGAAATCAATGCCCCCTCTGATTCCAGCGCGATCGCGATGTTTCGCCAGCTTGAAACGGGGTATCCTCGTCCACAGTTACAGCGAGCTAACTGGCTCAACCTCAATGGAGCCTGGAAATTTGCCTTCAATAATGAAAGCAACTGGGTCCAGCCCACCGATGTCGCCGAGTGGACCCACACAATTGAAGTTCCCTTCGCGCCAGAATCACAACGCAGTGGTATCGGTGACACAGGGTTTCACCCCAACTGCTGGTACGAGCGCGACTTTGAATTAAGCCCAACTCAAAGCGCTCATCCTGCTCGTGTGTTGCTACATTTTGGTGCAGTTGATTACCACGCTCGCGTTTGGGTCAACGGTCAGTTCATTGGAGAACATGAAGGTGGTCACACTTCCTTCAGTTTTGACATCACCCCAGCTTTGCGCCCTGAAGGCCCTCAGCGAGTCACTGTTTGGGCCCAAGATGACCCCCAAGACCTCGCCAAGCCCAGAGGTAAGCAAGACTGGTTGCTAGAAGCTCACAGCATTTGGTACCCCCGCACCAGTGGTATTTGGCAGACTGTCTGGATTGAGACGGTGCCAGAAACTTACTTAGAAAAAATTCGCTGGACTCCCCACTTTGAGCGCTGGGAAATTGGCTTTGAAGCGCTGATTGCTGGCAACACCTGCGATGATTTGCGCCTCAGTGTCCGGTTGACAGTAGATAGCCGCTTACTCGTGAACGATGTTTACGAAGTGATCAATGGTGAAATTCATCGGCGGATTGCCCTGTCTGACCCTGGCATTGATGATTACCGCAACGCTCTACTTTGGAGCCCCGAAAAACCAACTCTGATTGATGCTCAGGTACAGCTCTGGCGTCACGGTGAGTTGTTAGATGAAGTCAAGTCCTACACGGCGATGCGGACTGTCTCAATTCAGCGCGATCGCTTCATGCTCAACGGGCACCCTTATTATCTACGTCTGGTGCTGGATCAGGGCTACTGGACTGATACGCTCATGACGCCGCCCTCGGATGAAGCACTGCGCCAAGATATTGAGCTGACCAAGCTCATGGGCTTTAATGGCGTCCGCAAGCACCAAAAAGTTGAAGATCCTCGCTTCCTCTACTGGGCCGATGCGATGGGCCTACTAGTTTGGGAAGAAATGCCTAGTGCCTATCGCTTTACGCCTAAAGCCGTAGAACGGATCACAAAAGAGTGGACAGAGGTGATCGAGCGGGACGCTAGCCACCCTTGTATTGTGGCTTGGGTTCCTTTCAACGAATCTTGGGGTGTGCCTAACCTCACTGAAACTCGGGCACATCAACACTATGTCCAGGCACTTTATTACTTGACCAAAACCTTAGACCCCAGTCGCCCGGTTATTGGCAATGATGGCTGGGAAAGCACTACTACTGATATTCTGGCGATTCACGATTACGACAACAACCCGCAAAGATTAGCCAAGCGCTATGGCCCAGAAATCAAGATTTCTGATTTGCTGCACAATCAGCGACCCGGAGGACGTGTCTTAACGCTGGACTGCTATCCTCACCAAGGCCAGCCGATTATGCTGACCGAGTTTGGTGGCATTGCTTATACCCGTCCCGCTGATACGGAAGCTTACAAAGCTTGGGGTTATGCCCGCTCATCAGACACCTCGGAACTGCAACAGCAATACAGCGCTTTGCTTTCAACTGTGAATCGGGTTCAGATGTTTAGTGGTTTCTGCTATACCCAGTTGACAGATACATTCCAGGAAGCCAATGGTCTTCTGTACGCCGATCGCACGCCGAAGTTTCCGCTAGAGGCGATCGCATCTGCAACTCTAGGTAGGGACAATCCAGAAGTGGAGAGATCTATACTGCCACCATCAGTTACAACCCCGTGGTCCAGTGCAGAAAATGTACCTCCAGGAACTCCTCAAGCCGGATGGTCGCAAGCTCACCCTGTACAGCAGATGCCCCATTGCAGCGGGCATCCAGGCTCCCAGTCCTGGTAACGAGCCGATTCAGGCAAATCCTCATCTCCGTTGGCATCCATTGCGGGGTGAGTGGGTGGCTTATGCCAGCCATCGTCAGGGGCGAACTTTTATGCCACCCCCTGAGTACAACCCACTCGCCCCCACAACAAACCCCGAATTTCCTACAGAACTTCCGCAAGGCCAGTACGACATTGCGGTATTTGAAAATCGTTTTCCATCAATGGCAGTCCAGGCCCACGATCCACCGCATCTTATTGTGGATACCCTGCCTGCTAATGGTGCTTGCGAAGTGGTGGTCTTTACCCAAGACCCGAGTAAATCGCTCTCTAATTTAGAACTGGATCACCTCGATTTGCTGCTGCAAGTCTGGGGCGATCGCACGCGAGCTTTGGGCGATCAAGCTCAAATTCAATATGTACTCCCCTTCGAGAATAAAGGGGTTGAAGTTGGCGTGACGCTGCACCACCCACACGGGCAGATCTACGCTTATCCTTTTGTGCCCCCGGTGCCTGCCCGGATGCTAGAACAGCAGCAAGCTTATTACCAGCAGCATCAGCGGGGCCTCCTACAAGATTTAATTCAGCAAGAGATTGCCGACGATCAGCGGATTCTTTATCGAGATGAGTGGGCGATCGCTTTTGTGCCGATCTGTGCGCGTTATCCCTATGAAGTGTGGGTGGCTCCGATTCAACCTGTGCCGACTTTGGGCGAGCTGACTCAGGAACAACGGAGGAGTTTAGCGAAGGCGCTGAAGACCGTTACTCTAAAATTCGACGGTTTATGGAATCGGCCTTTTCCTTACTTAATGGCTTGGTATCAAGCTCCTACTGACGGTCAACTCCACCCAGAATCGCATCTACACGCGGAGTTTTATCCGCCCTACCGCACTGCTGATCGACTCAAATATCTGGCGGGTACAGAACTGGCGGCTGGAATGTTTGCTAATGATGCCCTTCCAGAGGAAAAGGCTAAAGATCTCCAAGCCGTGGTGGTGAATTTGGCAGAGTCAGCCTACGCCTAGCCTGACAGCTGGGTAATTTGGCTTAGTCCTGCCGCTTAGTCCTGCCAAGGGCTGATGTTGTAGATGCAAGTTGCAGCTATCTCAGTAATTAAAGAACCTCAACAACCCATCAACCATGGTCATGCAACCAGGAACGGAAATTTCTGAGAAGCTTACGAGCATTCGAGATACTTTAGAGGAAACTGGAGCGGCTGGAGTTCGCTTACGTGGCACGGATTGGTTTGCTTGGGCAACGGGAGGTGCGTCTAACACCGTGTTGTTAGCGGCTGAGTCTGGGGTGGCTGAAGTTTTGGTGACTCCCGATGGGGCTTGGGTGCTCACGGATGAAATTGAAGCCCAGCGTTTTCGAGATGAGGAGTTAACAGGCGATCGCGGTGAATTTTATCAGTTACAGGTCGCCCCCTGGGCAGAATCGACCAAGCGCGAAGCTTTTGTAGCGGAGGTGACTAGAGAGGGGAAAGTTCTGAGCGATCGACCTGTGAGTTTATTGCCTCATAGCCCTGAAATGCTTTTACCCACTGCTTTGGTACAGCAGAAACGCACTCTTCTACCTAGTGAACTCGATCGCTACCGTCAAGTAGGACGTTTAGCTAGTGAAGCGATGACAGAAGCGCTCACTCAAGCCAAACCTGACTGGACTGAACACCAACTGGCAGGAGTAGGAGCCGCTGCGCTATGGAAGCGAGGGTTACATCCCGCTCTAACTTTGGCTGCTGGAGAACGCCGTCTGCCGCTTTATCGCCATCCTACTGCTAGCGCCGCACCGATTGGTCAAGTGGCAATGATGGTGTTTTGTGCTCGCGGCTTTGGACTCTATGCCAATCTGACTCGGTTTATTTGCTTCGGTTCTCTAGCGGCTGAGCAAAAGGAACTGCATCGGCAGGTTCGAGAGATTGAGGCGGCTGCTTTAGAGCAGTGCCGTAGAGGTACGCCCCTCAATCAGGTTTATACCAGCTTGCAACAGGCTTACAAACAGCAAGGGTATCCTCAAGCGATTTACGAGCATCATCAAGGGGGAACGACGGGTTATCTGGCGCGTGAGGTGGTGGCTAATCCAGCTACCACTGATTGTCTTATGGCAAATATGGCGATCGCTTGGAATCCCAGTCTGCGGGGAGGCAAAATTGAAGATACTTTTGTGCTGCACCCGGATGGCAGTTTAGAGGATCTTACCTTTGACCCGAACTGGCCTAGTGTTGAGGTAGAAGGGCGATCGAGACCTGTTCCGTTAGAACTTTAAATTCTCAACTATAAGCTTTCATATGGACTTTCAACAGATCTTTAATGCTGCGCCCAAAGTTGAAGCGAGTGCGCCGGGACGAGTTAACCTGCTAGGCGAACATACCGACTATAACGACGGCTTTGTATTGCCAACCGCTATCCCGCAAAAAACCACTGTTTATCTTGGCCTAAGCCCTGACGATCAACATCACTTCTATTCGCAGGAGCTAGAAGAACAGATCGATGTGAAAACTTCTGATCCTGTCCCGGAAAGCTTTGCTAGCTATATCTTTGGTTGCATTGGCGTACTGGAGAAACAGGGAATTACGGTGCCACCGCTCAATGTCTATGTCACCTCGTCTGTGCCAATGGGGTCAGGACTTTCGAGCAGTGCAGCTTTAGAAGTGGCGATGTTGAGAGGGCTGCGATCGCTGCTACAGCTTGATCTTGATGATGTTCGCATTGCTCAACTAGGACAGGAAGCCGAGCGACAGTATGCAGGGGTGCAGTGCGGCATTATGGATCAGATGGCCTCTAGCCTTGCGGATACAAATCATCTCCTGTTTCTGGATACTCGCACCCTCGATCGCGAACTTCTTCCTTTTCCGTCAGGGGCCGAGATTTTAGTGATCGACAGTGGTATCCCTCGCACATTGGCAGGCAGTGGCTATAACCAACGGCGGGAAGAATGCGAAGAGGCTGCGAAACAATTAGGAGTTGGGGCATTGAGGGATATCAGTGATGTCGAGGCGATCGCCCATCTTCCTGAACTCCTCAAGCGGCGATCGCGTCATGTGATTACAGAAGATAACCGCGTGCTAGAAGCTCGGAAGGGTGTATCAGCCGAGCGCTTTGGCGAACTAATGAACGATTCCCACGCGAGCTTAAGGGATGATTATGAGGTCTCCATTGCAGGGTTAGATCATCTAGTTGAAATTTTGCAGAAAACCCCTGGTGTATTTGGTGCCAGGCTGACAGGAGCAGGGTTTGGGGGAGCTTGTGTTGCCTTGACGGTGGCAGGAAAAGCCAAGGCGATCGCGCAACAAGTTTTGGAACAGTATAATCGCGCAGAACAAATAGGTCGTGTTTTAGTTCCCTAGCCTGGATGGCTCTCAATCATTACATTAAGAATGGTACAAGGGCTTTCTTTAAGGCAAGCAGTGTGATAGTGAATACAGCATCCTGTAAAAGAGATCCTATCTTTGTCTAGACGACATTTGAAGAGGAGTACAGCATACTTTATAACAACAGCATTTGTGGTGTGAGGTGTATCGCTGATGAGAGCCTATGGATGATTGCCAACCCAGACTATTAAGATCAATCGTTTGATCAAATCTTTTAGTAAGAACTCAGAACTACAAACATAAATAAGTTGGTAAAACATTATGCAGCTCCAAATTGAACCGAATAAGTTTCCCTCCAAAAGCAGTCTTTGTCAGCTCTGCGGGCAATCGTTTGCCATGAAAGAAGCGCAAGTGATTGTCTGTAACGAACAAGGCAAGAGTCAAGGCCAGGTTTGTTCAAGTTGTATTGGCAGGGGATTTAACTGGATTCAGCAACAATTTGAACTGCTACAGTAAGCTTCAAATACAGAACTTTAACTTTTTCAGAACAGTATCCCAACTTAACTGAATACCATGCCGTTCAGCATGATGTTTACTCGGTTGGCGAATTCACATCCTACAATTTCCCTTTAGATCCTTTCAAATTAGGATTTAAGGGGAAATTGCTATGTGGATTGACTTAAGCCATTGCCACGCTTTTCCAAAGTTTGGATCCTTTGAAAATAGCTGTAAGCTAGTCGGTGAAAAGAGATCAGTCGTGGAGCCGAGAAAAATGGTAGAAGCAACAACCACAATCACTGGATTCCACGCTCACATCTACTATGGTCCTAAAACTCGTGATGTTGCAGCGCGGGTACGGGAGGGACTGGCTGCTTTTGAGGTGCGTTTGGGACGGTGGCACGATCGCCCGATTGGCCCTCATCCTCAAGCGATGTACCAGATAGCTTTCCTACCCGATCAGTTCGTAAGGGTTGTTCCTTGGCTGATGCTACATCGCGAGGGGTTGGATGTTTTGGTGCATCCGGAGACAGGCGATGATGTCTTGGACCACACAAACCATGCTCTATGGCTAGGCAATAAATTAGAACTGAATATTGAAATTCTGCGTCAAACTAGCAGCGCCTAAGCGCAGCCTCCAACTTCTAGATTGCTCAATTCCTGTAAAAACATAATTTCTATAGAAGCAACCGCTACCTTTGATCTACCTTTGGATAGGCGACTATAGCTTAATGGGCCAAAAACCTCAGTGTTTACATTGAATTATTAATTAAATAATCGCTTGGCGCTACACATTTGGTTAGTCAACTGTATTTAGACAGAGAATCCAATCAATTAAATTTATCAACTCAAGAACTATATATATTTGCTTCTATCTTCTTTAGAAACTAGCTTATAAATATAAACAATTCAGTATGACAAGTTGCTATGGATACACATCCTATCGCTAATGAGATTGATTGGAATCCGATTCTGCTACGCTTGCAAATGAAGGAATCACGGCCTACACCAGCTTACCCAGGAGATTTGAAGGCGGCATTACTGAATCACGCAGGTCTCTTTAATCACCCCAAGGGTGAAGCAGCATACCAAATGGCAGTAGAAATTGCTCGGCTTACGACCTGCTGCGATCCAGAAGTCGTTTATTGGTTCTCACGCATTGTATCGTTGATGGATGCTTAGGCAGTTAGCCTAACTGGTGACCCCATCTGTGTCTCATCAAGTTTAGAGATACAGATAGGGCAACGCTTACGATGATTGATGCCTCGTCTCAGGCTTGCTGATTAACGATAGGCGAGTTAATCAGGCCACAGCAGCGAATTCAGCTTTGACAGCGACGTAGGCCCAGTCAAGCCAGGGTAGGAGAGCTTCGATGTCGGAAGTTTCTACCGTGGCTCCGCCCCAGATCCGCAGTCCTGGAGGTGCAGCCCGATAGGGAGCAACATCATAAGCAACACCTTGCTTTTCTAAAGTTTTCGCCCATTTCTTGGCAAAAGTCGCTTGGTCTTCCGCACTGAGATTTGTGAACCAAGGGTCAGCTACTTTTAGGCAGATCGAGGTGCAAGAGCGAGTTTCTGGTTTTTCAGCCAAGAAGTCTACCCAATCGCGTTGCTCTACCCAACGAGCGATCGCGCTGAGGTTGGCTTCACTGCGCTGAATCAAACCAGATAAGCCACCCACACTCTCGACCCAATTCAAACTGTCGATCGCGTCCTCTACACACAGCATCGAAGGTGTGTTGATGGTGTCACCTTTGAAGATGCCTTCAATCAACTTACCTTTTTGGCTGAGCCGGAAAATTTTCGGGATTGGCCAGGTGGGTTGATAGCTCTCTAGGCGCTCGACAGCACGAGGAGAAAGAACGACTACGCCATGTTGAGCTTCGCCACCCAAGACTTTCTGCCAGGAGTAAGTCAGGACATCGATTTTGTCCCAGGGGATGTCCATTGCGAATACTGCGGAGGTGGCATCGCAAATGGTCAAGCCTTGGCGATCGCTGGGAATCCAGTCACCATTGGGCACTCTCACGCCTGAAGTAGTGCCATTCCAGAGGAACACTACATCGTGGCTAAAATCCACTTGGCCCAAGTCGGGCAGACTGCCGTAGGGAGCTTTGATCAGGTTGACATTTGGTAATTTCAGCTCATCTAAAACATCTTTTACCCATTCCTGACCAAAACTTTCCCACGCTAAAATATCGACGGGGCGCGGTCCTAGCAGTGACCACAGGGCCATTTCGACCGCACCTGTGTCGGAAGCAGGCACAATGCCCAGCCGATAATCTGCGGGAACACCCAAGATTTTTTTAGAGCGATCGATGACTTCTGCAAGTTTAGCTTTGCCGTCAGCAGAGCGATGGGAGCGACCCACACAAGCATTTTTCAAATTGGTCACACTCCAGCCAGGGCGCTTGGCACAAGGACCAGAGGAAAAATAAGGGACGGTGGGTTTGGTGGTTGGAGGAGTAGGATGTTCTGACATGGGTGCTGAATGCAGCATTCATTAGGGTAGGTAGTCATTATATATATTTCTTTTGCACCTCCAACATCCGGTGTTGCACTGGCTTAGCGAAATCACAAAAACTTCTGACCTTCTACACTAGAAATCAGTGTTCAGTGGGGGGATATAGGCACAGTCATGAAAGAAATTACGCGGCGTCAGTTTATTACGACTGCTGCCTTGGCAACTGGCTTTGCCTTAGCAGTAGAACCTATTTCGGCCAAAGTTATTCGGACAGACGCGAAGGGATTGATTGCGGGTGCCGTAAAAATTCCGGTCAAAGATGGCAACATTCCCGCTTACAGAGCCATGCCTGCCAGAGGCCAAAATTTTCCTGTTATTTTGGTAATCCAAGAAATCTTTGGCGTGCATGAGCATATCCAAGATGTCTGCCGTCGCTTTGCTCAGTTGGGATATGTGGCGATCGCTCCGGAATTATTTGTGCGGCAAGGCAATGTCCTGACGCTAAGCAGCGTGGACGAGATCCGGAAGGTAGTGGCAAAAGTGCCAGATGCTCAAGTGCTGTCTGATCTCGATGCCACGGTGAATTGGGCGGTGAAGTCTGCTAAGGGCAATAGTAAGCGTTTGGGGATTACGGGCTTTTGCTGGGCGGTCGCATGACTTGGCTCTATGCCGCACATAATCCGCAAGTGAAAGCAGGCGTGGCTTGGTATGGCCGCTTGGTAGGCGATCGCAGCCCTCTTACACCCAGACATGCGGTTGATATTGCGCCCCAACTGAAAACCCCAGTTTTAGGACTTTATGGTGGAGAGGATACCGGAATTTCTCTAGAGACAGTGGAGGAGATGCGCGATCGCCTGAAATTGGGTCGCAGCAAATCCCAAATCATTGTTTATCCTGATGCACCTCATGCCTTTTTTGCCGATTACCGTCCCTCTTATCGCGAAAGAGACGCGAAGGATGGTTGGAAACGGCTTCAGGCTTGGTTTAAGCAATATGGTGTGTAATTTTCCCAAGCAATATTAGGAGACAGCATCATGATTGAGCTTTATTACTGGACGACTCCAAACGGACACAAAATCACTTTGTTTCTAGAGGAAACAAATCTGCCCTATGAGTTGGTGCCGATTAACATTGGTGCAGGCGATCAGTTCAAGCCCGAATTCCTCCAGATTGCTCCTAACAACCGGATTCCCGCGATCGTCGATCGTGAGCCTGTGGGAGGTGGTGATCCAATTTCTGTGTTTGAGTCTGGAGCGATTCTGTTGTATTTAGCGGAAAAAACTGGCCAGTTCATTCCTGCCGATCTCCGAGGTCGTGTCGAAACGTTGCAGTGGTTGTTTTGGCAAATGGGTGGATTAGGGCCAATGGCAGGTCAGAACCACCACTTTAACCAATATGCGCCAGAGAAAATTCCTTATGCGATTAATCGCTATGTAAATGAAACTGCTCGTCTGTATGCAGTACTCAATAAACAATTAAGCGATCGCGAATTTGTTGCAGGAGAATATTCGATCGCGGATATGGCAATTTATCCCTGGATCGTGCCCTACGAGATGCAAGGCCAAAAGCTAGAAGACTTTCCCAATATCGAACGCTGGTTTAAAGCGATTAAAGCGCGCCCAGCTACGATCCGAGCCTATGAAAAAGCGGCAGCTTTCAAAGACCAAGCACTCAATATTGAGCGATCGCGGGATCTATTGTTTAATCAGTCTGCCAACACAGTGCAATAGATTTTCTAGCCTGTGATCCCATAATCTTCATCTCCGCTCTTTAGACAGAGGGTTGCTTAGATAGCAGTCGTTACTCTGCTTATGGGGCGGTCGTTTTTTATAACTTCAAATTCAAACGGTCGAGCTGGTTCAATTTACTCTTCACATCTAGGTTTAAGCGCCATGAAAAGACTCAACTACTTTAATAAAGCTACTACTCTTGTGGGAGCAGCAGCCCTCACATCACTGATCAGTTTTCCAGTGCTGGCGCAGATGACTCCTCGGCCTAGCACCCCAGCTAATCGATCTGCTCAAAGCACAACAAATCAACAACGGGGCGCTGCAACTGCACCCACCGCTTTAGACCGCGAATTTGTCCTGATGGCAGCTCGCGGAAATAATGCTGAGATTCAAACCTCTCAGCTAGCCTTGCAAAAGTCATCTAATCAGATGGTGAGAACCTACGCGCAGCAGATGATCCGGGAGCATACTCAGGCAAACCAACGCCTGTCTCAAGTCGCAGCCCAACATCGGATCACGCTACCCACTGATCCTGGTCCCCTCAATGCAGCGATCGCCCAGCAACTGGCCCTGCTCTCTGGCACAAACTTCGATCGCGCCTATATGGGTGTCCAAGAAAATCTGCACATGCAAGCGATCGCTTTGTACCGGACAGAAATTCAGCACGGAAAAGCGGCTGATGTGAAACAGTACGCCTCGGCCCTGCTGCCCAACATCAACAATCACTATCAAATGGCTAGTCGTGCCATGACGGCAAATAGACCAGGAAACACTGGCCGACCTCTCCAATAATCGTCCCATCTACTTGTAACTGGGAGAAGCTGAGGGATGCCTTGGCTTCTCTTTTTTGTATTGCCTGAGATTGCCGTGTGATATAGGCTTCCAATCAACTTTGCAATCCCGCAGACCCTTTCATTCCCTAGATAGAACGCGATGTTTCTAGAGCAAGCCCTTTAGCCAGAGGTCAGCAATCTTTTCGCTACTTAGGATGAATGCAATCGTTAGCAGTTCATCTGCGGGTAGGGCTTCAGCCATGCTAGAAAAATCGATCGCCGAACTAGCTGATGTAGTACGCCAATGCGCCCATCCTCTCTCAGGTTCTGCTTCAGATTACGACCCGTTGATGGATCTAGGTGGGAATGCTCGGTTTGTCTTAATTGGCGAGGCGACACATGGCACCCATGAGTTCTATGAGCAGCGGGCTGAAATTACCAAGCGGTTGATTCAAGAAAGAGGCTTTGCAGCAGTTGCAGTAGAAGCTGACTGGCCTGATGCTTACCGAGTTAACCGCTTTGTCCAAGGCATGAGTGAGGATGCCACCAGTAACGAAGCACTGGGTAACTTTCATCGCTTCCCGACTTGGATGTGGCGAAATACAGACGTGCTGAATTTCGTTAACTGGCTGCATCAATATAATGCAGCTTTGCCGCCAGAGAGGACTAAAGTTGGTTTCTATGGTCTTGATCTTTACAGCCTCTACAGTTCCATTGAAGCAGTGCTGAAGTATCTCGACCAAATTGATCCAGAAGCATCTCAGAGAGCGCGTTCTCGCTATGCTTGTTTCGAGCATTTCGAGGAGGATTCTCAGAGTTACGGATATGCGACTAGCTCTGGCATGGCAGAATCCTGTGAAGGTGGAGCGGTAGATCAACTTTTAGAGTTGCAAAGACAGGCGAGTGAGTATACGCGCAGAGATGGCCCCTTAGCCGAGGATGAGTTCTTCTATGCGGAGCAGAATGCTCGACTGGTCAAGAATGCTGAGGAGTACTACCGCTCCATGTTCCGAGGGCGAGTGTCTTCTTGGAATTTGCGCGATCGCCATATGGCAGAAATACTTGACCACTTATCGGCCCATCTAGAGAAACAGCAGCAACCCGCCAAGATCGTGGTTTGGGCACATAACTCTCACTTAGGCGATGCTAGAGCTACCGATATGGGGGAAGCGGGTGAATGGAATGTCGGTCAACTGGTGCGAGAGCGTTACGGTGAAGATGCCGTGTTGGTTGGCTTCAGCACCTATACTGGCACCGTCACAGCAGCGACCGATTGGGATGGCCCTGCTGAACTCAAGCAAGTCAGACCTGCACTGCCCAATAGCTACGAAGCGCTCTTCCACGAGACTGGATTACCCCGCTTTTGGTTGAATCTCCGCCAAGATAATCTGGCGATCGCCCAGCTACGAAAACCCCGCTTAGAGAGGGCGATCGGCGTGATTTACCGTCCTCACTCCGAGCGGCTAAGCCACTATTTCCACACCCAGTTACCCAGCCAGTTTGATGCCATCATTCATATTGATGACACCCGTGCGGTCGAACCGCTAGACCGCGATGAGCCTGTCGAGGATAATGAAGTGCCCGACACTTATCCCTCAGCGCTCTGAACAAACCAGTAAAAATTTCAATTCAAATTCTAGCGATCGCCCTTCGACACGTTTCCAAATCTTGTGTTTGTCGAAATTCTGAATAAGCGCATAGACTGTGGGCTAGCGATATCTCTTTGTATCATGAGCTTAGTCAGCTAGCGCCTAGATTCACCGGTGCCGCATGATCAAACTGAGGTCATTAGGCAAGCTCCGCGGCGCAGTGTCGGGTGCAATCGCTAGTTAGACGCTGTCTGGGGAACGGGCCAGCTTAACTCCGCCAAAGGTAAAGAACACGAGCGTTGGTTCGTTGGAACCGCGGTATGCATCCTGCGCATTGCTCAGCTTTGCAGCAATTGCAGTATTTGCCAGGCGTCTATTTCAGTTCCTTCCCAAACGGGCTTGGTAAGCTCAGCGATTGCATACTGCTTGCCGCATTTGCGAACTACCAACGCATCGTGACAAGAGTCTGGCACGGTGGACGGATTGTCCCATTGCCCACACCCATGTTTGGCTGCTCGTGTTGAAGGTTCCAACGGTCTGTGCTGGTTAATGCGCCTCAATGCCATCCTCAAATTCGGAGATCAGCAAGCCAGTGTCCTGAGCAAAATGCCAAGCCTCCTCTGCACCGAAGCGCCAGACCCTCTGGTGCCTAGACGTCTTGCTCCCCAGTTCATTCCATCTCAACTGTTTCAACTCTTCGTAAGTCACGGTGTCTCCTAACTCAGCTATCAACTTGCGGTGAGGTGCCTAACGCCCGGCATCACCCGCCCGCGCAACATACGTGAGAGGCATTGTGATACGAGTCGGGTGCATGTGGTTGTTATGCCTCGCCGTAGGGGATTACCGCCCCCGGTAAACGCTCCTCCGCCTAGACTTCGCCTTGGCTCAGGGTTGAATGGTGGATGACCCAATACAGGCCGGCCACGAAGACACCACCGAGCAGGGTGGCGAACACCCACACCATCGGTCCCACCAGAGCCGTCCTACGTCTGCGGCGCTGAAGTACACCGACATCGTGGCCAACTCCGACTGCGAACAGGACGTTGAGTCCGACTGCGAACAGGACGTTGAGGATGACGTGCAGCAACATCACCGGTGTGGCTAGCGCCGAAAATAACTCCCAGCTTTCAGTGTCCATATTCCTCCACAAAATACAAAAAAGGCATAACTATTACTAGGTGTACTTTTTCACCTAAGATCTCCTATGAGGTGATCAGATGACCTGTCTCTCCATAATTAGCTTTTGAGGTTATTATGCGGAAAGTTTTCCGCATAATAACCCTGAACAGTACGCTTCGGTAGAAAGGCGAAGTAAATGTTTCGCCTTTTTAGCTCCTGAACTCAGCCTAAGATCCCATAACAGCTAATTAGCCTGACTCGAGGAGAAATTTGTGGAGTAATAGGATAAAAATCAAGTGATTATATTCAAGTTAAGGCATAGAGCGATCGCCCTTCCAACCACAAAACTCACCACTCTTGACTAGCAAGTCAAGTGTTGTAGCTAACAGCAGGAGTGCTTTAGTTCTAACCTTGACTTTGCAGAGCTTGCAGCTTGGCTCGAACTGTTTCAATGCGTTTGCGGTTAACCCCTAAATCCGATTTGCCCAAGCGCGAGGCCGATCGCACGTGAATCACTTGCTGAACTTCATCCAGGTAAAATTCCACGTCATCCACATAGCCCATCAAAGCGCTTTTGAATTCTGCGTACAAGTAGTTAGGCCTTTCCGTAACGATGGTTGTACGCTCCAGATTTTGGATCACCGTTTTGAGGTCAGCGATCGCTTGGGTTGCTGTGGAGGTGTAAGTCAAAGGGGCAATCTGACAAGTTGGGCTTGTACTTTGGCTATTGACACAGTTAGGGGTATTTGGGCAGGGTGCTAAGCTACCATTTTGAACGCCAAGATTAGTGGGCCGTTTGCCAGCAAACACAGTTCTTCCTCCAATGCATTAACCAAGACCTTTGTGAGCTTACCATCCCTAGCCCTTGCCTCTGCTAAACTTCCCAACAGGTACCCATGATTTGCTCATAATTTGATAGAGGAGATTTGGTTATGGCTGATCCATTAACCCCTAGTATTAGCGATCGCATTTGCAAACATATGAACGAAGACCATGCCGAGGCGATCGTGCTTTATGCCAAAGCCTATGCTGGAGCGACCAGTGCCACTGCGGCGGAGATGGTTTCGATTGATGCCCAAGGGATGAACTTGATGGCTCAGGTTGAGGGAGCGATAACCCCACTTCGGGTTGAGTTTGACCACGAACTGCAAGACTCGGAAGATGCTCACCAAACTTTGATTGCCATGGTAAGACAAGCTCGGACCCAGCCCCAGTAGCACGTTCGACAACTGCCGCAGTCCTAGGCTGCAACACATTAAGATTGAAGAGAAGACTTTAGTACAGATGTACGTTTATGGTTCAGTATACGCTAGCGCAAAGCCCTGAAATTATTCTGACTGTATCTGGCAAAGATTCTGCCAAAGCCCGTGAAAAGGCAATGGATCAGCTGATGGAGCTGATGGATTCAGGCAAGTTACCGACCGATTTGGCAGAAGGATTTGGCCCTCAACAATTTATTGAAGTGAAAGAACCAAGCTCAACGGTCTCCGCCGACGAAGATGCTGTCACCCAGGCAGTGCAAATTCTCAGCAACTTGGCTACGCTCAAGCTGAAGGTGCAAGAATTGCGTTCTGAAGCAGTCAAAGTGCGAGAGCAGGTCGATATTCTGTTTACAGATGAGTCGGTGAGCGAGGAGGCGATCGCCAACCTCAAAGAAGGCTTCAAAACCTTGAAGACTTTTGCTCAAACCAACCTCCGTTACCGAGAAGCTAGAGCCCAAGCAGAAGAGGCGCGGACTGTACTGGACCAAGCGCTCCAATCGCCGGACTCTAAAGCTTCATCGGACCCTAAAACAGATAAACCGAGTGACGCCAAAGCGAGTGACAAAACTACTGACACTAAGGCCGAGAAATCTGGCAAATAGTGTGCTCAGATCGTTCCTTGTGCTTTAGCCGCTCCGGGTAGTTGCCACCAAGCTAGCTGCGGGTACTCATGGTGCTCCTCGTGATAGCCAAAGTGATAGCAGGTAATGAAAGACCAGAAAACTGGAAGGGGGTTACTTTGGGCCCGATGGTGATTTTTGTATCCTCCTTCTGGTTCTCGGTGCGGCAGGTAGGTGCCAAAGAAAAACAGTTGTACCGAGCTGGAGATCGAAGGAATGACCCAAAACAGCGTCATGTTTTCTGCTGGCAAAGCCAGCGTCAAGCGAATGGTGTGAAAGAGCGCAACTAAGGCCAATATTCTGACCCAGCTCCAGTGGGATTTCATGAACTGAAAGTACCAAGCAAAAAAATTCTGATGCTTGCCATTATGAGAATCTGGGTCTCGTTCGCTCACTGGATGCTGATGATGTTGCCAATGTTTTTGCTTTAGCTTCTCGAAAGAAAACAGGGCATAGCAAGATAAAGCAATCGCTCCCATTCCATCATTAATCTTGGAGTTTTTGGGATATACCGCTCCATGCATCGCATCATGCGCGACGATGAATAGCCCTGTGTAGAGAAACATTTGCCAAACCATCAGCGGCAGTTTCCACAACAAGGGCCACGCGGAGATATCTAAGCTCAACAAGCAAGCTAAACTCGTCGCCCAAAGGCTTAACATGCCTATTGCAGTGATCAGGCTACGGTTTGCTTCTTTCGCGGGGTCAGCGATCGTTACCTCTTCTTTTAATGGGGCAGCGGGTGGGGATACTTGCTCAGAGGAAATCAAATCTTCAGCTCCAGATAACGATTGACTTAAGTAGGCAGATACAAAGCTAAGCAGCCACCGCTCAGCGTGGGTAAACAATTTCTATGAAGAATATTTACTTTAATCCCGTCTGCCTCCTAAACCAAGGCTTTCTGGCAGAACTAATGCAAAAAGTGGAGTTGGATGTGTCGATTTTCCAACTTAACCATTCCGAGACTCTAGATGAATAGGACATTGGGCCATAGCAAAACCTTGTGGTCAGACTGGCAACTTAAGCTGAGTTAAGGCCACCAGTCTAACGACAAGGTTGGATGCTTATGACTTATTCAGTGATTAACAGTCAGTTACTAACGAGCCAGTGACTAACGAGCGATGTACTGGGGTAAGAAGTGCAGCACGTCACGCAATACACTGTAACCGTTCAAATCCCACAACAGATATGCCAAGAAACCAATCATGGCTAGACGACCGTTCCATAGCTCGGCTTGGGGATTCCAACCAAACAAAAAGGCGTTCCGATCTTTGCCGTTATAAGCGTTAGCAACAGTGGGTAGATCAGCAGAAGGACGAGATTCCATATTTACATTCCTCAACGAACTTGTTAACAAACTTGTTATGTCCCTATAGTATCGAGTTGCCTCTAAGCCGCAGTCTGCCTAGGGTGCGAAACTATAGGCCCTCCTTCTGACCGATGTAAAGAAACTTTAAGCTAAAACGGCTCTAACTAAAGATGAGTACAGGCAAGTACAAGCCCGAACTCTACAATTCGACAGAGGCTGAGTCGGCAAAGGCAGGTGCGTTAAAATGGCTCAACTTTAAGGATTGGGGTTTAAGAATCGAGGGCTGATTGAGCCAAGATTTACTTTGCTGCACGCGATCGCTTGAGAGAGCCATGACAGAAAACACCACCGCAGAAGCTCAACGGCTAGAAGCAACTCGTCAAAGACAGGCGCATTGGCGCAGATGGGGACCGTATCTCAGCGATCGCCAGTGGGGAACTGTCCGGGAAGACTACAGTGCTAGCGGGGCAGCCTGGGACTATTTCACCCATGACCAAGCGCGATCGCGGGCTTACCGTTGGGGAGAAGATGGCATCGCAGGCATTTCGGACAATCATCAACGGCTTTGTTTTGCGATCGCCCTTTGGAATGGCAATGACACAATTCTCAAAGAACGGCTGTTTGGCTTGACTGGGAAAGAAGGCAATCACGGTGAGGACGTTAAAGAATACTATTTCTACCTCGACAACACGCCGACGCATTCCTACATGAAATGCCTCTATAAATATCCACACCAGGCATTTCCTTACGAGCAATTGGTGGCCGAGAATGCTTGTCGGGGTCGCGATCAACTAGAGTTTGAGCTATTGGAGACAGGCATTTTTGACGAAGAACGCTATTTTGATGTCTTGGTTGAATATGCTAAAGCGGCTCCAGAAGACATTTTGATTCGCATCAAGGTCAGCAATCGCGGGCCAGAAGCTCAAACCTTACATTTATTGCCGACGCTGTGGTTTCGTAACACTTGGTCTTGGAGTACGGGGTCTGGGAGTGAGAAGCAAGCTTGTCCCTCCCTTCCCAACTCCGACAAGCCCTTACTGTCTAAAGCGAAATCTAAGGACAAGGACAATTACAGCGTCATTGCCGCCTCCCATTCCAGCTTGGGTGACTACTGGTTGTATTGCGACCCACCGACAGAGCTGCTATTTACCGAAAATGAAACCAATACGGAGCGTATTTTTGGGACGCCTAACGTTTCGGCTTATCTCAAGGATGGCATCAACAACTATGTAGTTCAGGACGAGCACACTGCTGTCAATCCTGAATTGGTTGGCACCAAAGCCGCAGCACACTATATCTTGCAGGTACAGGCAGGCGAGACGCAAACTATTCAACTCAGATTAAATCAAGTGGCTCCAGCGCTTGTCACCGCTTCTCCCTTGGGAGCTGAGTTTGAGCGGGTTTTTAGCGATCGCCAGCGGGAAGCTGATGAATTTTACCAACGGGTTTGCTGTTTCACGCGATCGCCCGATTTGCAAAACATCCAGCGTCAAGCTTTTGCGGGCCTATTGTGGAGCAAGCAGTTTTACTACTACGTGGTGGATGAATGGTTGAAAAACGTGCCTGCTGAGCCATCCGTATCCCCGGAGCGGCTGAAAGGGAGAAACTCTGAGTGGATTCATTTATTTAATGATGACATTCTCTCCATGCCCGACAAGTGGGAATATCCCTGGTTTGCGGCCTGGGATCTGGCCTTTCATGTGATTCCCATTGCCATGATTGATCCAGAACTGGCTAAATACCAACTGGATCGCCTGACGCGAGAATGGTACATGCATCCCAACGGCCAACTGCCTGCTTATGAATGGGCGTTTGGGGATGTGAATCCTCCTGTCCATGCTTGGGCAGCGTGGCGGATTTACAAGATTGAACAGAAACTATACGGTCGGGCCGATAGTGTTTTTTTAGAGCGAGTATTCCAAAAGCTACTGCTCAACTTTACTTGGTGGGTGAACCGCAAAGATGCAGCGGGCAATAATGTCTTTCAAGGCGGCTTCCTCGGTCTAGACAATATTGGCGTATTCGATCGCAGTTCCGAACTGCCTACCGGAGGTCGCATTGACCAATCGGATGGCACCAGTTGGATGGGCATGTATAGCTTGCATATGCTAGCGATCGCCTTAGAGCTATCAAAAGCCAATCCCATCTACGAAGATATTGCCAGCAAGTTCTTTGAGCACTTCCTCTACATTGCGGAGGCTATGAACCGCATGGGCCGAGAAGAAGCCTCCCTCTGGGATGAAGCAGACGGCTTCTATTATGATGTGCTCCATTTCCCAGACGGGCATCAAGTGCGCTTGAAAGTTCGCTCCATTGTTGGCCTGATTCCTCTGTTTGCAGTGGAGGCGATCGAAGCGGAACTCCTAGAGCAGTTTCCTGGTTTCTGGAAGCGAACGGAGTGGTTTATTCGCAATCGTCCCGATCTGACACAAAATATTGCTTGTATGAAACGGCAGGGGGTCGGCGATCGCAGGCTTTTGGCGATCGTTTATCGCGATAAACTGCGGCGGATTCTAGAGAAAATGCTAGACGAAAAGGAATTCCTCAGTCCCTATGGCATTCGGGCTCTGTCCCGTTATCACGCCGAGCATCCTTACATTTTTGAAGCGCAAGGCCAGGAACACCGCGTTGATTATGAGCCAGCGGAATCCACTAGTGCCTTGTTTGGGGGCAATTCTAACTGGCGTGGCCCGATTTGGTTTCCCATCAACTTCTTGCTAATCGAATCGCTGCAAAAGTTTCATCATTACTTAGGTGATGACTTTAAAGTGGAATGCCCGACAGGTTCTGGGCAATGGATGAACTTGTGGGAAGTCGCCAGCGAAATCTCCCAACGACTCATAAAGATTTTTACCCAAGATGCCGCCGGTCGTCGCCCCGTCTATGGAGACACAGAAAAATTTCAAACCCACCCACACTGGCAAGATTTGATTTTGTTCTACGAATACTTCCACGGTGACAATGGTGCTGGAATCGGTGCGAGTCACCAAACTGGCTGGACTGCTTTGATTGCTAAATTAATCCAGCAGGTGGAAGAGCACGAAGATTAGGGCATAGCCTTCAATCTAGAGGTAATTCTTCCTGCAACTCCGCCCGATACTCAGGCTTGAGCAACAAGCCCCACTGGGCGTTGTAAGGATGCACTTTGGTCGTAGGCTGCTCGGCTTGCCAGAGCGGTCGTGCTTCGTTGGCCCACTGAAAAATGCTGCCTTCCAAGTCATAAACCTGCGTGAAGCCTGCTTGCGCCAACTGAGCCGCAACTTTCGCACTGCGATACCCGATCGAGCAGTAGACAACTAGGGGTGTAGCCTGATCAATCTGGCCTAGAGCGGCCAAGTCAGGCGCAATCGGATCGATTTGCTGAGCAGTTGCCAAATGGCTGACTGCATACTCAGCCTGAGTTCGAGCATCTAATAGGAGCGGTTGCGATCGGACAGGATTGCTGAGCCATTGAGCGAGTTCTGCGGTCGTGATCCACCGAACCTGCGGAAATTGCATTGCAATCGAACGCCTGATTAGCTTGAAGATGAGCGATCGCCCCATGCCCATGATTTAGATTCTGGCCTCTGGCAACACCAGCATGGCATCCCCAAATGAATAGAAACGGTACTGTTCCGCGATCGCCTCTTGGTACAACGCCATCAAGCGCGGACGACTTACCAACGCACTCACCAGCATCAGCAAACTGGAGCAAGGCAAATGGAAATTGGTAATTAATCCCTCCACGACGCGCCATTGATAACCAGGGTAAATAAATAGATTCACCTTGCCTTGGTAGGGCTGCAATTCACCAAACTGGTTGCCATTCTGCTCAGCTTGCTGCGCCACTCCTTCCAGGGTGCGGACGACCGTCGTACCCACAGCAATCACGCGCCCGCCTTGGGCTCTGGTCCGCTGAATTTTGGCGACTGTCTCGGCTGGAACTTCTACCCACTCGCTATGCATAGCATGTTGGGTAATATCCTCCGCTTCGACGGGCCGAAAGGTGCCGACTCCCACATGTAAGGTAACGAAGGCTTGGTCAATGCCTTGAGCTTGTAACTTAGCCAGCAACTCAGGGGTAAAGTGCAAGCCTGCGGTTGGGGCTGCGACAGCTCCAGGTTGCGCGGCATAAACCGTTTGGTAGCGTTCTGGCTCTGCTTCCGATTGGGTAATGTAGGGTGGCAAAGGTACTTGGCCGAGTTCGTGTAGGCGTGTTTGCAATGACTCCCCATCGGGCACCTCGAACTGCAAAATCCTCCCTCCCGTGGGCGCATCCGTCGCTAAGACCGTGGCCTTTAAGCTCGGTGGCTCAGTTGGGTCTGGACCAAACTCAATTGCCGCTCCGGGTTTCAGCCGCCGACCGGGTTTGACTAGAGCCAGCCAGCAATTAGGTTGGGGTTGGGGTTCTAGGAGCAAAACTTCGATCGCGGCACCCCCTGGCTTACGACCGTACAACCTGGCGGGAATCACACGGGTATTGTTGAGCACTAGTAAATCTCCCGACCGGAGGAGATCTGGCAAGTCTCGAAAGATGCGGTGGCTATGCTGAGTTGGGGAATCGAGGACGAGCAACCGTGCCTGATCCCTTGGCTCTACGGGGTTTTGAGAAATCCTTTCTTCTGGTAACTCGTAGTCATAGGCGCTCAGTAATTGGTCGGAGGTAGGCTCGGACGCGATCGCCGGAGTGACAGGCTGATCTGAGGAACTAAAATTGTGAGGTTTGGCCGTGAAGTTCATACCAGCGTAAGGCTGCGACAAGCAATGAAGGGCAAAACTTATAACAACATTGGGTGGAACCCCCCATAGGAGGTCGGGGGCTTCTCCCCTATTGGCTTCAGCAAATCCCCGTAAGAATAGAAATGTAGCATTCGCTGGGTCCGAAGAAACATGGAATATCTCTACTACCTTGGCAATGCCAGCCTCACCCTAAGAGTCGTCGAACACCTACATGGCACCACGCTAATGCCTGTTCGATTCATGACTGTAATTCATCAGATTGATGGCTGGGTCGTCAAGGTCAAGATGAATCGCTACTTGAGCCCACAAGAAGATGGAGATTTCCGAGCTTTCTTGAATGAGCTAGGCATTCCCTACGAGCCAGAAATTCGTATTCAAATGGCTTTGTGGAGCCTGGAAACGGGTCAGTCTGCCATTGATGTGATGCGGCGCTATCAAGTAGCGGTGGTTTCTCACGGTAGCCCCGATCGCGGTGAAATTGAAGAGTTCCGTAAGCAGTTTGTTCTAGGACTGGGCTATTGTCCTGAGACGCTAGCTTAAGCTGCAACACGTGGCAATTTCTTCTGGCTGGCTATCATCTCCCAGCAGGTGTTGGAGTAGCCTGATAACGGCAAATTAAGTGAAAGCCGCTTGGATATAATCTTTTAAGCTTAGTTGATAACCTTCGATCGCAATAGGTTGCCCTTGGGCGATCGCTGCTTGACTCTGGTTAACCACATGATTCATTGCTAATATCGCAGCCTGAACTTGATCGACACCAAGCTTTTCAGGTTGCGATCGCGCTTTTGATTCAGTTTGATACGCCACCAGCGCCACATCAAAGCGGCAAGGTAGTTTTGCAAGTTCTGGATAATTGGACAAAAATAATTCTGCTGTCTGCCAAAGCTTGGCTTGCTTTTGGGTCGTGATCGCTAGCAAGCCGTCCGTATCCCAATTGTTGTCGCTACGAGTTTTAACTTCCACAAATACAAGCGTGGCTGAACGCGATCGCATCTGGTCAGGTGATATAGGTCTAGATGCTATGGATTGTTGGACCGCAGGTTGTTGGGCAATTAGGTCAATTTCGCCCCAACGACAATGCCAGCGTTGATGCAGCAGTCCCCAACCTTGAGCTTGCAACCATGCTGCAATAAAGGCTTCTCCTAGCAACCCGATTTCGCTCTTAGATTGAGACGAGCGGCGCGATCGCGAGGGTCTAGGCGTGTCAGAATTCATGCACTTTACTTAAATTTGCTTGCAGGAAGAAGCAGTCAGACTTTAACCTTCGTTACGAGTCTAGTGCTTTTTCACCAAGGAGACCGACAGCTTCGGGTAGGATCAGGGATGGGACCGCTCAGGTCAGTCTAGGCTGCGCTTAGCGCTAGCCTATAGATTGATGTGGCTCCCAGACTCACTGATTCGTCACAGTCACTTAGTAAAGTACGCGAGATGGACAGAAGGTACGGTTTCCCATTGCTTCAGCACCCAATTCAGAAACCAGTGAAAACAGCCTGGTATCAACGCCTAGCCACTGCTTGTTTCAGCTTATGCTGGATGACTCTGGCGGGGTTGCTGGTTTGGGGGGCGATCGCGGCTCCTGCTTTGGCTGAGGACTATAACAAAGCTTTCTTGGTGGGGGCCGACTTTTCGGGCCGTGTTTTAGTAGACTCCAGCTTTACTAAGGCCAATATGCGCGGCATCAATCTCAGTCAGAGTGATTTGCGCGGAGTGAGCTTTTTTGGGGCTAATCTGGAAGCTGCCAATTTGGCAGGGGCAAACCTCAGCAACGCCACGCTAGATACGGCTCGCCTGTCAGATGCAAATTTAACCAATGCGATTCTAGAAGGAGCCTTTGCCTTCAACGCCAAGTTTGAAGGAGCCGTGATTGACGGCGCAGACTTCACCGACGTGGAGTTTCGACAAGATGCCCAAACTTTGCTCTGCAAGGTGGCGAAGGGCACTAACCCAGCGACAGGACGCAACACCCGCGACACGCTCTATTGCAACTAACCCAACTGCGGCACTTCTAGTAGATCGGCTGGGGTGACGCAGCGTTGGCGATCGAGTTCTTGCAGGTAGCGTCTTTCGTCGTAGAACAGCTTCTGAAACCGCAAGGCTTCGACATCGAAGGCCGCATCTAGGCTTTGTTCTAAAGAATCTAGGATTTGTACTTGGTTGGGGTCAGCCAAGATCGCTTGCGTGGCTTCTTCCCACATCTTCAGCAAGTGACGGCAACGTTTCTCGCACATAATCCGCTCTAGGCTAGCAGTGGCAGTGCGAATCGCTAGACTCGGACGGAGAATATCTAACTTTGCTGTTTCATCGAGTTGCAGAATGTGCAGAACTCGCTTAATTTCCTCTGGCGACTCAGTGCAGCGGTCTTGCAGGGCCGTGAGTAAGTCAACTTCTGTGTGCTCCTCCCAACTGGCGTAAGACTGAGGCAGTTCGGTCTGAGGCTCTTGATTTTCTGTTTCTTCAATGTCTAGGATCTGCCGCCACAGAAAGCGGTAATGAGACAAGCTAAACTCCAGTTCACGCTCTTTAAGGGCGTTATGCACTTCTGGACGATGAGCGGGGCAATGAATGTAGATACGGAGCAGTTGGGCTTCTGCTGCTTCTCGCAAGCTGTAATCGGTGGGTTTTTCCCATTTTTGCGATCGCCCGTGCCAACGCTGCCCCCGAACTTGGGTGCGGAGGTTTTCTTCCAGTTGCAGCGCAAACCTGGCATCGCCTTGACTCAAAAACCCCGCACACTGATGAATATAGTGGGTTCGTAAAGGGGTATTGGGTAAATTGCCTAGGAGCTTGACGATCGCCTGAATCGACTGCTGGAACTGATCAGCTTGCTTCAGGTCTTGGCCTTGGAGCGCTTGTTGAATTTGCCAATCTAACCACAGGGGCGCTCTTTCCAGGAGGCTGAGGTAATGCTCTGAAGAATGCGTGTGCAAGAACTCATCCGGGTCTTTGCCTTCGGGAATGTTGAGGACTCGCAACTGCACCTGACCTTGGTAAGCCAAATCAGCCACTTCCCCGATTGCCCGTTCTGCCGCTTTCACCCCCGCCGCATCGGCGTCAAAGTTGAACACAACTTGCTTTGACTCGCTATAGCGCAGTAATTGTTTGACTTGGGCCACACTCAATGCGGTACCCAAAGACGCGACGGCGTTGGTAATCCCGGCGGCATGCAGGGCAATTACATCAAAATAACCTTCTACGACTACCGCTTGGTCTTGCTTGGCGATCGCAGCGCGGGCCTTGTCTAACCCAAACAGGGTTTTGCCTTTGTCAAATAGATCCGTATCGGGGGAGTTGAGGTATTTGGGTTGCTCATCGCTCAGGGTGCGGCCCCCAAACCCAATCACACGACCTTGAATATCCAGAATCGGGATCATCAAGCGATCGCGGAAACGGTCGTAGTAACCACCCCCAGATTTGCGCGGCAAAATTAATCCAGCTTGGTCTACCAACTCCACCGGGTAGTGTTTCTGCTCTACCAAATAGCCGTACAGCGTTTCCCAACCCGCCGGAGCGTAACCGAGTTGAAACTGCTGAATCGTTTCTTGGCTCAGGTGCCGAGAGTTTTGTAGGTAATCTAAAGCGACCTTTCCTTGAGGTTGTCGCAGTGCATGCTCGTAAAATTTGGCCGTCAGCGACAAAATCTCGTACAACTGCTCCCGCACCGAAAGCTGCCGTTGCAACTCTTGGCGCTGTTCTGGAGCCAAAGTTTTGACATTTACTTGGTAGCGGCGAGCCAGATCCAGCACGACATCGCTGAAGGAGTTTTTACCCAACTCCATCAGAAACTTGATCGTGTTGCCACCCGCTCCACAGCTAAAGCAATAGTAAAACTGCTTGCTGGGACTGACGCTGAAGCTCGGAGACTTGTCATCGTGGAACGGGCAGAGCCCGACAAAGTCTTTGCCCTGTTTCCGCAGCACGACATGCTCAGAAACTATATCGACAATGTCAGCTTTTTGCTTGACTTGCTCAATAGTGTCAGGATGCAGCCGAGGAATGTCCATTGACGCTGTGCCGAAAAGTAGAACTCACTTACTATTGTCACCGCTCTCTCAGTTTCAGCCAAGCCGTTGTGCTTTGAGAAAAGCCGTGCTGTGACTTCATTTGCCTAAACCCGTTGGTACAAAAGGCTGAAGTTCGAGTATTATCACGGTGATCTCGCCTGGAAGCTGTATTCTGGCTTTGGGTTGGGCATAATCAATTCGTTAAGGGTAATTTCATTTATTCAGAGTCATGGGTAGAGGGCCGTTCTAGAGGTCAAGCTACAGCAGTTTTATTAAACAGAAACTAAATATCAATAATTTTTAGCTCTAGAGGAAACAGCGCAGATGGGACGAATCTTTATTTCGGCAGGTCATGGTGGAAACGAGAACGGCAGAATCGATCCAGGCGCGATCGCGGGCGGCACCACAGAAGCCAGAGAATTGATTCTGCTGCGGGATTTGATCGTCGCCGAACTGCGATCGCGAGCGTTTGAAGTTTTGGCCGTACCCGATGACCTCAGCCTAGCGGGGACCATTGCCTGGATCAACAGTCGCGGGCGCGTGGGTGACGTAGCCCTAGAAATTCACGCTGATGCCTTCTCTGACCCCTCTGTGAGGGGAGCCAGTGTTTTCTATATTGCCAATAATGACGAGCGCAAAGCTCACTCAGAGCTGTTGTTGCTGGCGCTGCTGCGTCGAGTGCCCCAACTGCCAAGCCGAGGAGCTAGACCCGACACTGCTACCGGAGTGGGCAGCCTAGCTTTTTGCCGCCAAATCATTCCTGCTTCTCTGTTAATGGAAGTGGGTTTCTTAACCAATCCAGACGATCGCTTTTTGATTCAAAACCGTCGCCGCGATATTGCGTTGGGTCTGGCTGACGGCTTAGCAGCTTGGAGCCGAGCGGTAAGTGGAACAACTCCTACGCCAACTCCCACACCAACCCCTACGCCTACGCCCACTCCCACGCCCACACCTTTGCCGACTGGCACCTATACTCCCGCCAACATCAATATTAATGGCTCTATTTATGGTGAACAGGGCATTGTGGTCAATGGCAATGCTTACATTCCAATTGACTTGGCCGATCGCCTGCGGGTAGATTTGACCAAAGCCCCTAATATCCGCCGGATCAACTACCGCAACATTGTCTACATCCGAGCGGTCGATCTGCGGGAGGTTAATATTTCTGTGGGTTGGGATAGCGTCAGCCGGACAGTGATTTTGCGATCGATCCTTTCAATTTGTCCCGGTCAACTCGATCGCATCATTAGCAACGGCAACACTTCGGAAGTCCAGCTAATGATGTTCCTCAAATCTAACAATGAGAATGCTTTAGCTCAGTTTCCCGACTTACCGAAGCTGTACCGAGAAGAAGCCAGCGTGGAAGGCGTAAATTACGATATTGCTTTCTGCCAAATGTGTGTGGAGACGGGCTTTTTACGCTTTGGTAGTGAAATCAAACCTTCGCAGAACAACTTTGCTGGCTTGGGAACAGTCGGTGGTGCTGAGGTGGGTGCGTCTTTCCCCAGTGCCCGCATTGGAGTTCGGGCGCATGTGCAGCACCTCAAAGCCTATGCCAGCACCGAGCCTTTAGTTCAGGATGTGGTTGACCCGCGCTTCCGCTTTGTCACTCGCGGTATTGCCCCTTTGGTGGATCAACTGAGTGGTCGCTGGACTGCTGACTTACAGTACGGCACTAAAATTACCGCTACCCTGAGAAGGCTCTACGAAACCGCAGGATTACTGTAAGGCTCGTTGAATTTACTAGTTGCGATCGCGCTCAACTGTTTCTAACGCAAGATATCGAGTTTGCAACACTCGAGACTGAGCGGCCAATACCTGAGATTGAGTTCGCAGCCTTTGAAATTGTGCTTTTAGCGCTAGAGATCGGGCTTTAAGGCGGTCGTGGTCATCCTTAAATGCGATCGCTTGTTTGGATAAAGGGTAGGTGTTATCTGTGCCAGAAATACGAGGCTGCGGAGATGTCCATCTCCGCAGCCTTCCCAGATCTCTAGGGCTACCATCTCGGCCATAAATTAGTTGAAGCAACCTGGCTAGAGCCTCTCTGATAGGCTCATCCTCATTGAAAATTTTTTTCGCGATCGCTTGATTATAAGAAACTCGATCGGAGTTTAAGGCCTGACATAGTTCTTGATTGGTATGCTGCAATTCCTGATAGCAGGATTTCAACTCCTTAGCCTGGCTCCACAACTGCTGATACAGAACCTTCTTTTGTGCTTTCAGTTGTGTTGCTTCTGCTTCTAGCTGCTTGACCTTTTCCTCAATTTGTTGAATAAAAAGGTTTAGATAGTCCTCAAAGTTGGACTCTTTACTATTTAAAGGCTCATCTTGCAGCTGCTGAATTTGGGCTTTTAGTTCCCTCACCGCCATTAAAATGTCAACTTGGATTTGGCCCTTAGTGGGTTGTGTTTGGTTATCCATACTTCTAGCGATCGCTAGATTTAAACTAGCAAAAGAATACTGATGCTCACAAATTTAGAACTCATTACAAAAACTTGATTCGTCCTTTTGGACGAATCAAGTTTTTGTGTTTATGGCTACTAGCATTTTCTACTTAGTAGCTGAACTCTTCAGACGAGTTGAAATATTTTTAGTTGATTCCACTAAAATCACACCTACTGTCCCGCTGGATATTGGTTGACAAACTGAGTCAAAGGTCAATGGCGATCGCGCAACTTGCCCAACCATCGTTAATCTCTCCCTAGGTTTATGGGAGTCCTGGCAAATTTGATTTGATGAGTTGAAGTCTACTGGAGGGGTTCTGTTACCCAAGTAGATTCAGCTTCTGTATCTGATTTGCTAAGCTGAGCTAGCTTCCAACTTTTCTGGTCAGGTTGCTGTTGCAGGTAGACCTCGAACGGATTTTTTTCCTGAGTGACTTGGCGGCTAGGAAACTTTAAGGTGAGGTCGTAAGTTCCTTGGAGATGGTAAGCAGATAAGCCTTGAATCTTTAGCGAGTCTTGCTTAGCGATCGCGACTTGCTTCACTTCTACTTTGGGGGGCTTTTTGAGCCGGAGTTGTTGGGCGAGGGTTTGCTGGGTTTGGCCGACTTGTAGAGCGATCGCTTGTTGAACGACTCGGTCACTCAGCCCCGGAATGCCGTTGCCACAAGCCGTTAATAGTCCTACCAGAACTACTGCCAAAATCGCTCGGATCATAAACTCCACTCTCCTCTGAGTTCCAATTACAGCAAATCACCCTCAATATAGTAATTTTGTAGCTGCATTTTTAAGCAAAACATTCCTATGTCTAATAAAACACTGGATTTGACGAATCAACTGTATGACTATCTGTTGTCCAACTCTTTGCGTGAACCGGAGCTTTTAGCGCAACTGCGACAAAAGACCGCTGAACATCCGATGGCTCAGATGCAGATTGCTCCAGAGCAAGGGCAGTTTATGGCGCTGTTGGTGCAGCTAATGGGGGCTAAGAAAACGCTGGAAGTGGGAGTATTTACAGGTTACAGTTCCTTAGCGGTGGCGCTGGCTTTACCCGCTGATGGCAAAATCATTGCTTGCGACGTGAGCGAAGAATATACCGCGATCGCCCGTCGTTATTGGCAAGCCGCAGGGGTGGCTAACAAAATTGAGCTGCGGATTGGCCCAGCCGTAGACACCCTAGACCAGCTTTTAGCCGCTGGTGAGGCCGAAACCTTTGATTTTGCTTTTATTGACGCTGACAAGAGCAATTACTGGAACTATTACGAGCGATCGCTGCAACTCGTGCGTCCGGGTGGGTTGATCGCGATCGATAATGTGCTTTGGTCTGGACGGGTGGCAGACCCGAAAGTGCAAGACAACCGCACCGAGTCGATCCGCGCCTTTAATGCCAAGCTACACCAAGACCAACGCATCACGCTCAGCCTGGTTCCGATCGCGGATGGCTTAACCTTGGCTCTAAAGCAGTAGCCGAACCAGCATTAACTAAACAAGAACCAAACCCCTGCCCAAGCGACCAAGACGCCTAAAATGGCCTGTCTGCTGACCACCTCACCCATTGCGATCGCGATTGGCAAAATGAACAGGGGACTGGTGGAACTGAGGGCTTGGGCTACCCCAACTGCCGTAAATTTGAGCGAAGTTTGTTGCAGCCAGATGCCCAAGTAGGTGCTGAAAAAAGAGGTAATGGCGATCGCGCCTAGCCAAGACATTCCCTTCCGGCGATCGCGCTCAAATTCTAGGGTTTGCATCACCAATCCTGCTTGCCGTCGCACTAGTAGCCACACCAGCATCACCAACACCCCGGTGGCTAAACGGACTAGGGTGCTCCACAAGGGGCTGATAGTGCTCTGAGTTAAAGCAGCACGAGATAGCACCGCCCCTCCTGCTTGGCCCAAGGCTGCTAGTAAACCGTAACCAACTCCTAGTAGAGGATGCGTTGGTTTGCCTGTCGCTGAATTGGCTGTTTCGGTAGGCGATCGCTCACTCACCACCCAAGTCACACCGACAATGGTAAGAAAAATCCCCAACCAATTGCTCAGTTTTAGGGTTTCTTGCAAAAACAGTAAGGCGAGGAAAGCGGAGAGCGGGGGTGCTAAAGCCTCCAGTAGCAGAGTTCGCCTTGGCCCCAGTAAATTCAGTGCGGCAAAGTAATAAGTGTCGCCAAAGCCAATCCCTACCACTCCACTCAGGATCAATAGTCCCAAAGCTGTGCCGTTGATGTCGGGTAAGCCGCTGCCTTGAAGCCAGAGGGTAATGGCGAGGAAGGCGATCGCAATCACGCCTTTCAAAGAGTTCAAAACCAAGGGAGGCACCCGCTGCCCAATGCGAGTGTAGATGACAGACGCGATCGCCCACAAAAATGCCGCACTCAGCGCGGCTAGTTCGCCCTTAAATTGGGTGAGCCAAATTAGCATGGGATTTGTGGAGCTGATGAATCCCTATAATCTCCCAACCTTGAGGTCTTGGAGAATTTCGTTAGCGGCTTGGATGCCAGATAGCGCTGCCCCTTCCATAAAGCCCTGCCATTCGTAAAAAGAGTTGGCATGTTCTCCGGCGAAATGGAGATTACCGACGGGTTTGCCTTCGTTGCCCGCAATGCTGGTAAATTGTCCGGGCGTGTAGCAGGTGTAGCTGCCTTTGGTCAATGGGTTAGAGGGCCAAGGCTCTAGGTGAACGCGGTATTGACCATTGATTTTAGTAGCGACTGCTTTTGACCCCGGATACACTCGATTGAGATCCGTAAGGAAGCGATCGGCCTCGGCTTGCACATTGCTGACTTTGAGACGCAGAGCGCGATCGCCACTAGAGTAGTCGGTGAGAATCGCCTGAGTACTGGTGGCTTTAACGGGGTTGGTTTCCCAGGTGGATTGATGATTGGGTAAGTCGGAGTAAGAGCTGCCGTTGCTGCTAGGGAGCCAAGGCCGACCGTTGAAGCCGAGCATCATCTTGGCATTGTTACCATAACCCAGCTGTTGGATGGCTTGAACCTTCCAGGCAGGCAGACCCAGGCTTGGATCCAACTCGACTTGACGTAGTGTCGTGAAGGGAATGGCCAAAACGACCGCATTATAAGTAGCGGTTGTAGTGCGGGAGCCACTCTGGAAGGTGAGTTCAATCTGATTGGTGCCCGTTTTCCGCACCCGCAGCAGTTTCATACCCAGTTTGACTGGACTTTGTAGGCGATCGCGCAACCCTTGAGTGATTTTGTCGTTGCCCTCCACCACGTGATAGCGTTCATCACTAAAGACACCAAAAGGCGTGAATTTAGAGCGGCGATCGGCATGGATAAACAGGAGGAAGTTTAAGCAGCTTTGTTGAGCGATCGGTAAGCCATATTCCGCTTCATAGGCGGCTTTGATCGCTGCCTTCACCACATTACCCGCTTGGCGGCTGTCCAGATAGGCTTGTAAGCTGGTGCGATCGAGTCTCACATCTGCCTCGGTGTGGCTATCAGCGCTAGGCTCACCGGAGAGCGTCCGTAAGTCTGCTTGCATAGCCGACACCAAAGCTCGAAACTCATCCACTACGACTGATTCTGGGTAGCGCTGGCCGTTGAAGTAGTAGAAAACTTCTCCTGGTTGTTTGTTGACATCTTCCAGCGTCAAACCAAATTCGCGAGCATAGCCGATCAGGGTTTTGTGCAAGTTATCAATAAACTCACCTCCCCGCTCTGCCACCTGCCCAGGAAAGAAGTTGTTATCCAATGAATAGCAACGGCCCCCGACGCGATCGCTGGCTTCATGGAGGGTGGCAAGAATGCCGTTACGTTGGAGTTCGTAGGCACAAGTCAATCCCGCAAATCCTGCGCCGACAATCCCTACAGTGGCACTTGATTTTGGTTTGGGTGCGGCACTGACCTGACCCATGTGACCCACAATCGCGCCTGCAATTCCCAAACCGCCTAACGCTAACAACTCCCGGCGATGCAGCCGTTGGCGATCGGCAGCTTCCTCAATCGCGGCGAACCACTCTAAACCTTGGCTAGTCGAAATCTGCTGCCGATCGCAAAATAAAGCAACCCGGATAGCCCGCGCCAAATTGTCGAAGAGAGGGGAGTGACTCATAAGCTTCCTTAACAGCAGTTTTCTTAATAGCGAGTGAGGGAAATAGTCCCTAACTGGAGTTTGTTAGATCTGCTACACGTTAGCCAAAAACTGAAGCGACTGTCATCGTGAAGGAGCCATAATTCTCCTGCTAAGAACCCCGTAAAGTTATTTTTGCTCGTATGGCTTAGCGCCTTTTTGCTTTAATAAAGCAGCAATCTCTGGCTGGTTTGTGGCGATCGCGTGATCCAGAACAGAGTAATAGCCATATCTCAACCGATGAGGTTCCACAAAAGTTTCGCGACTCGCTGCATCAACTCTTGCCCCCTGTGCTAGTAGAAGTTTCACGATCGGTAATGAGCCTCGCCGCACTGCAAACATCAACGGAGTCCGCCCTAAGTGATGGGTAGGATTGACATTGACTTTTTCAGACAGCAGTCGTTGCACGATCGCCGGATTACCCCGCCAAGCGGCATAGTGTAATGCGTTCTCTCCATAGGCATTAGCTGCTTTTGCATTCGCACCTTGTTGCAGTAACAGTTCCACCAGTTTTTCATTGCCGTGCCCTGCGGCGACCATTAGCACTGTTGTTCCATTGCTGCGATCGCGGTCGTTTGGATTGGCTCCTCCTTGAAGGATTAAGCGGATTGTTTCTATACCCTGATCGCTGACTTGAGGAAACCGATCTATGTGGCTAGTCCAATCTAGAAAGCTAATGTATGAGTTGCTGAATAAGGCTTCTTGCAAAATAGAATCTGTATTCCCATCTTGCTGATTCGGGTCTGCACTGTGCTTCAACAACAATCGAACCAGCGGATCATTTCCTGTACGTACAGCTTGTCGCAGGGGTGAAACACCGTCATTAGCATTAGGGTCTGCGCCCCGCTTAAGCATGAGTTGAATCAGCTCTGGCTGATTGCTCTGAACAGCTCTCAGCATTAATTCAGAGCGCTCAATGTCTTGAGCCGATACAGACTTTAATAACCGTTTGGCTTGGGCAAAATCTTTGTTGAAGAAAGCGGCCTCTAACGCTTCTACTGGGGTCAGAGTAGGCTGTAGTTTCAATTGTGAAATAGGTTTTGGTTGACCGGGTGGAGTAAAGGAAACTCGATAGCCACAAGCCGTGAGTAGAATCGCTAGGGCGATCGCTGCACCATTCTTGCCAAGACATCGATTTATCTTTTTTCTGGGAATTCTATCTGTCATAAACATCGTTCTCAGGCTGCATGAAAATTAGCCAGTCGCCTCAAGACCTGATCATTCATCATCGACAACCAGGGAGATGGATGATCGCGATCGCTTGTTTGGCAGTTGGTGTGGCAGCAGCCCTTAAAACCAGCATTATTTCAGAGATCTCCTGTCAACGAACTGCAACACTATCAAACTGTACTCTTACCTATCGCTCATTGAACGGGCTTACTTCAGAAAGCGGTATTCAAGTCAAATCCGTTTATAAATCGCCTATCTGTGTACCTCCTCAGCTTGGCTGGACAGGCTGCTTTGGCGAAGTAAATGTATTAGAAACTCAGCGGAGTAAAGTTTATGTTTTGGGGATGGAAGCTGATCTCCTAGCTGAGGTTGTAGATCAATTTATTCGCCAGTCCAATTTGTCTCCATTACAGCTTGAGGTTTATGGTTGGTCGTTGAACCATCCTCCTTATAATCTTGTATTTTTTATTCTGCCCTTTGTCATGTTTATTCTGCTGTCCGATTGTTTAAGGCAGGAAAAAATTTACAGGTGCCAGTTTAATAAATCGAGCGGTTGGGTGACGATTGCCTGCACACAGTTCTACGGCACAAAGGTAGTCATCACAGAGCTTCCCATCGCAGACATTGAAACAGTTCATTTACGTTGGTTTATCCCTAATTGCCTGATCCTAAAACTAAAATCAGGCAAACAGGTGCGAGTTGCGGAATTTCTTTGGATACCCTTTCAGACAAAGCGATCGCTCGAAAAAGGCCGCCAGGTAATCACGGAGTTCCTTCAGTGAGAATTTTGAAACAAACCTATCAAGAACTTGTGCTCTGCCATCGGCAAACAGGTCGCTGGTTGGCCGCAGGTAGCTGGCTGTTACTCTGCTTAGGGGCGATCGTCGGGTTTAGTTTTAAGCCAAAAATTGTTTGTCCAGGTGGCACCCAAACTCCAAGCTGTAGATTAACGTACCGCTCGTTTACAGGTTTAGCACTAGAACGAGACATTCAGCTAAAAGCGGCTCGCTCCGAAAGCATCTGTGGGTTTAGCCGCACGCAAAAATCGAGTTGTAATGGCTTTACCGTAATCTTGACGACTGATGCAGGAGACATCTCTTTTCCAGATGGCTATCTCCGCTTTAACGAGAAAAGAGCGAATCAATTCATTCAAAATCCCAGCAAGATCTCATTTCAGATTCAGTCAGGAGTTTTGCCCGTCATAGATCGGCCATTTCTCTTTGTGCTTGGGTGTATGGTTATTGTTGTAATATTGCGGGCGGTAGATACGTCACTGGCAAAAGAAGAAATTTATACTGTGAGATTTGATAAGACGAAAGATTGGGTTACGGTGACGCGCAGACAGCACTCTGGTAACCCCCCAATTGCAGTGGCTGAGTTTCCAATCTCGGCGATCGCATCTGTGAATGCAGGTCGAGATTATCTTGCTCTAACGCTAAAATCTGGGCGAGAAGTTCGGCTTGCTGCTGCAATTTGGGGCAAAAAAACTATGATAGAGCCTATCGGTGGATCTCCGGTAGAAGTGAATCAAGCTTTTAACGAAACTCAGAAGGAGATCTCTGCCTTTCTACAAAATTGAGTAGGGGCAGGCGATCGCCCGAAATGCGCCTAAAGCTCTAAAGCCAATCAAAGATAACGGGCAACTTGAACTGTGATTTCATTTAGAGGCTTTTGGGGCAATCGATTCGCCTTCAAGACACGGCTGAAGTTGACTGATGCTCCAGCTTGTAATGCCCCAGGAATTTCCAGCGGCAAAATTCCTTTGTAGAGAACCTCCTGGCTTTGCTGATCTACCAGTTTGTATTCCACTAAAACCAGAGGGATAGGCTGATTATTGCGATTCGTCACGCTACCTGACACGGCAACCAAGCCATTGCCTGTAGGCTCAACCCGCAAATTGGAGAACATCAGTGGTGTCAGCCTAGATACGACAGGCGATCGCGGGCAAACTGAGCCATTTAAGTCAATCACTGCTCCTGCGGAGTTCAGCATCCAGCAGCCCTCATACTCTTGAGCGATCGCTGGTTGGCTAAACCAGCCAAGTTCCACTAACAGTAAAGCTAAGACAAGGAACAAACGTAAAAAAATCAGCATGGCAGGATTTCAATAGTCGCGATCGCAGCTCACTACTACAGTGGCAACTTTAATCTAACCTGGATCGCAACTGAGCTTGCGGATGGAAAGATTCTGTGCTGCTAAATGGAAGGCGGCATAGGATTCAAGAGCATATTCGAGTAAATGAAAGAAAAGTAGCATTTCTGGGTATTTTAGTAGCAGTAAGTTGCCCCCTTCGACAGGTTCGCTAGTTTAAGACCCATAGGGAGACACTTCCAGCTATGCCAGAGACAGATTTATCAATTGTTGATTTGACTGACATTCAAGGAATTGTTGCTCAAGCCAGTGAGCTATTTAACCTCATTGACTCTGACAACGCCTTTGGTAGCATTACCTTTCCATCTATCCTGGACCGTGCCAGCAGCATTTCTCAGTTCGTACGCTCTCTAGCAGCAGGTCAAAAAGATACAACAGGTGCATCATTTGAGGAGCAGCTTGAATCTGCTGAAACTATTCTGACAGCACTTCAGTCTAGTTTAGGTGGCATAGTTGACCTTAACAAACTTGCTGATTTGCTCAAAGGCATAGACAGTGCTAACTCGAAGATCAACATTCCCATCGAGAACGCTGGCTTTGAAGACCCAGCTCAGGAAGACTTTACCTTTACCGTTGAGCCACCGCCTGGTTGGGACGTTTACGACCCCAATGACATTATTCCTGATGTAACAACTGACGACTCTTCGGCAACGGGTGTCTTTAACCCCTCCCTCAACAATTACCCTGGTGGCGTTCCAGAGGGAGATAATGTTGGCTATAGCTTCTTAGTTGATCCTGTGGGGAGTGGAGAGGCAGGTTTAAGCCAAACTCTCGATACGCTGCTTGCTCCCAACACTCGTTATACTCTTTCGGTTGCGGTTGGTAATCCCACTGGTGATGATCCAGTTCCAGGAATTTCCTTCCCAGGCTTCTCAGGCTACCGCGTTGAGCTGCTG
This sequence comes from Trichocoleus sp. FACHB-46, assembly GCF_014695385.1. Lineage (NCBI taxonomy): Bacteria > Bacillati > Cyanobacteriota > Cyanophyceae > Leptolyngbyales > Trichocoleusaceae > Trichocoleus > Trichocoleus sp. FACHB-46. Next base: position 113,634 of record NZ_JACJOD010000041.1, read on the forward strand.
GCAGGTGGGCAAGTTTTGGCAGTGGATGACAATTCTCTGCATATTCCAGAAGGGGAATTCAAAACTTCTAAGATTACTTACACCTCTTCTGCCACTGATATGGTAATCGGTCAATCCTTAGAAATTCGCCTGATCAACTTATTGCAGGGACCAGGGATTGAGGTTGATTTTGACGATGTGCAATTGACGGCCAAAGCGCTTCCTGTAGGCAGTAAAAGCTCCCACAACTTGAGCGAGGAACATGGCAGCCTCCTCAATCCGCTGCATCCGTCCTCTAACTTGACCCTCCCTTTAGGAGCCGTTGATAGTTCTAGTTTGCTTGGCTAATTCTGCTTGAGATGAGCGATCGCATCTCTCTCATCTCTTTTTGCTAGAGAATTAGAGATACCTGTAGGGGCGAACGGTGGTTCGCCCTCATAACTCTTAGAGCCGTAGTTGATCCAGCAATGTCTTGACTTGGTGGGGGAAGACGAGAGTATTGGCACATAAAATCCCGGAAGCGGCAACTGCGGGGACACCAATTCCTGGACTCGTGCTGTCTCCTACCCGATACAAGCCTGCGATCGGAGTTTGGGGTCCAGGAAACATGCCTTGTCCAGCGGCGATCGCGGGGCCATAGGTGCCTTGGTAACGGCGCAAGTAACGGGCATGGGTGAGAGGAGTACCAATTAGTTCAACCACAATGCGATCGCGTAGATCTGGAATGACCCGTTCTAGGGCATGAAAGAGAGTTTGAGCTTTCTCTTTTTTGCGCTCCTCGTAGTCTTCATCTCGCTGCCAGCCTGGAAAGGGTTCTAATGTGTAGGCATGAACCACATGATGACCTGCTGGAGCCAGATCAGCATCCCACACGGATGGAACTGAAATCATGCAGGTGTTGCCCGGAACGGTGATATCTTGCTCAGAGCTATGCACCACCACATGATGTCCGGTGAGAGCGTCCAAACCATCGGCTCGGATACCGAGATGTAAGTGCATGAAGCTTTCTACTGTTGGTGTGGCGATCGCTTCCTCACGATAGGCCGTAGGCAAATCCTCCAGCTTGAGTAGCTTGGTGTAGGTATCCCAAAGCGTGGCGTTAGAAATCACAACCGGAGCTTTCAAGCTTTCACCGTTACGCAGTTGCACTCCTACGGCTTTGCCGTTCTCAACCAAAATTTGCTCCACGTGAGTTTTGAGCCGCAGTTTGCCGCCCCATCGCTCTAAGCCTCGAATCAGCGCTTGGACGATCGCCCCACTGCCACCGACTGGGTAATCAATCACCGATCGCGATCGCTCTCCCAACATAAAGGCTACTTCTGGGGCGATCGTGCCTGCTGCTTTCAGTCCTGACAGCAAAAAACACTCCAAATCAATTGACCGCCGCACCCAAGGATCTCGCACCGTTTGATCCATAATTTTGCCGACTGAACTTTGAATCATGCCTAGCTGCGGCAATAGCTTGATCAAAGCGGGAAGGTAACGGGTGGCTAGGATGGGTCCAATTTGCCAATCAGCTCGCAGCGCGATCGCTGGAATGCCCCGCAAGGCTTCGTAAAGAGCTAACAATCTGCGTTCAAATTGGGCAAGTTCTTGAGCGCCTTGAGGAGTAATGTGGGCCACAGCGGCTCGATAGCGTTCAGGATTGCAATACGCCGGAAATGTGCCTTCAGGGAAGTGGTAGTGACCCAGCGGATCATAAGCGATCGCCTCTATACTCTCTTCCAAAACATCCAAAACTTGGCGTAATGGGTTCAAACTGTTGGGGTCGCTCAATCCTGCATAAAATGATGGACCAGCATCAAAATGAAAGCTTTGGTAGGTAAAGCTCTGAGCCGCTCCTCCAGGTAGGTTATGGCTTTCGCAAACCAGCACTCGCTTGCCATAGCGTGCCAAAAGAGCCGCAGCAGTCAGGCCACCAATCCCACTGCCAATCACAATTACATCAAAATCTTGAGCTTCAGAACCTTGCATGGAATTTTCTTGAGAGAACAGACATCAACCAGTAGAGAGACGAGCTAAGCGCGATCGCTGGGCTAAGGTTAGGCACCGTAGCACTCTGACAGAGATTTGATGATTGAGGAATCAGGAGATTTCGCGACCACCCATCAAAGCTTCTGTGAGCAATTACTAGCAAGAGAACGCATATAGGACCCGACTTGCTATGAACATATTATCGACTGAAGAATTAAAAACCTTGGTAGAACAAACCCAAGGTGTTTGTGTTTCGCTATACATGCCGATGGTTCGCCTCGGTTCTGAAACTCAGCAAAACCCAATTCGCTTTAAAAACTTGATTCGGCAAGCAGAGAAACAACTGGCTAACCAGGGTATGCGCTCTACCGAAGCTGTAGATCTGCTCAAACCCGCTCATGACCTTGATCACGAGGACTTTTGGCAGCACCAAAGCGACGGATTAGCTATTTTTATCGCCAATGGTGTGTTTCGGTACTATCGTCTACCGACTAGCTTTAATGAGTTGGTAGTCGTCACCGATCGCTTCCACATCAAACCCCTACTGCCATTCTTGACAGGCGATGGGAAATTCTATTTGCTGACCCTGAGCCAAGAAGATGAAGTGAAATTCTTTGAGGGCAGCCGTTTCAGCCTTCAAGAGCTTGAGGTAGAAAACATGCCCAAAACCTTGAATGAGGCGCTGCATTACGATGGGCTAGATCAGGGAATTGAGCAGCGAATCGCGACTTCTCGGGGCGGCACCAACAACTCATTCCAGCAACCGGGTACTTTCCACGGTCAGGGCAATGATGGCGCAAAGCAAAATGATATTCTGCAATTTTTCCATCGCTTAGATGAAAGCTTGCATGACATATTGCGCAACCAAAAAGCGCCCTTGGTTTTAGCAGGGGTGGAATATCTCCTGCCGCTCTATCGCGAAGCCAATACCTACCCTCACTTGCTGGAAGAAGGGATTAATGGCAACCAAAAAATCTCTCACTCCGAAGAACTCCATGCCGCTGCTTGGCAGATTGTGGAACCTCTCTTTCAGCAAGCCCAACAGCAAGCAGTGGAGCACTACCGGGAGCTGAACGGCACTGGCAAGAATTCTCACGATCTGAAAGAGGCAGTTTCTGCGGCTTACTATGGGCGGGTGGAACAACTGTTTGTCGCCGTGGGTGTGCAACAGTGGGGCACCTTTGACCCTGATGCCAACCAGATCCAAGTTCACACTGATGCCCAACCCGGAGATGAAGATTTGCTAGATTCTGCGGCAATCCAGACCCTCCTAAATGGTGGGATAGTCTACGCCGTTGAACCAGATCAAGTCCCTGGAGAAGCACCTTTAGCCGCTGTCTTCCGCTATTAATTAGCAGGAACTCACGAGCTTTAGAACGAACTACAATCTGCCTCTAGAATTTGTCAGTCTCCCAGGGAAGCCTTAGCATGAGGAGTCTTGGGAGACGTATGATATAACCGCAGATGATCGTTACAGCTATTGTCATCCACAAATCAACCATAGGCACCTGTGGGCAAAAATCCTAAGAGTCGCTTTAGGCGTGGATCTGCTTCTTCATAGCAATGACTGGGCATCTGATAATTCATGAATGACCCATACTTGTGTCCGATTAAGCGCTTGGCATAAGTCACTTGTGTAATGTAGCGAGTCACTGCTGAGGAGTTCCGCGAACCACGATGCCAAACTTGGTTATTGAAGCACACCGCGGATCCCATCGCTCCTAAGCAATGCTGGATAGAACCTTCGTAGCCCGTAATATCACCATTGCAAAACTTACCAAATAGATGAGAACCGGGAATGACTTGAGTAGGTCCGTTTTCTGGAGAAAGCACATCTGTCAGGTAGTAATTAACGGTGAATGCCAAAACATTCAAACGGATGTTAGTCAAGGGTTTGCCATCTAGAGAGAGCATATGCGGCGTATCATCTTGATGCCACACATTGTTTCCTAAACCATCTGTTCCAGCAGGGATTTTGAACGAGTTGTTGTGAATGACATGGACAGTATTGGCATTAGGAATACCATCACTAATTGAGTAACCTGGCCCATTCGCCCCACCGATGAGATGTTCAGCAAAGGTTGCAATTGGTTCCAGAGCAAATAGATCGAGGTTAGCTTTGGATTGCTCAAACATCCGCATCATAATCGTTCTAGAGCATTGATAGTTGTCTCCCTCCGCTTGTTTCAGAGCCGTATCCAAATCACTCCTCAGTAACCTACATTGCTCTGGCGATAGGACATTGGGAATGACTAGAAAGCCATTGGTATGAAAATAATCGACCCACTGCTCTAGCTGCGCTGCGGTGGGCTGCCCCATCGTCAAATATTCCGCCATTGCCTTAAACCTTCCCACAAAGTCTGATTTTGCTCATTGGTGCCGATTGTGATCCGCAGCTTATCCTTTAGGCCAGGCTGATGGAAGTAACGTATCCAAATGTCTTGTTCCCTTAGCGCTAGAAAAATCTGCTCAGCGTTTTTCTGAGGCGGCTCTACCAGTAAGAAATTAGTTTGGGAATTCCACACCCGGAAGGCTAAGTGCTGCAAATCTTGAGCAAGCTTGGTTCGGGATGCTTTGACTTTAGCGACACAAGTATCTTTATAAGTTTGGTCTCGCATCGCTGCCGCACCCACTAGTGCAGCGATCGCGTCAATATTGTAGGTATCTTTCACCTTCAGTAATCCCTGCAACAGTTGAGGCTGAGCAATGCCAAAGCCAAGCCGCAGCCCTGCTAAAGAGTATCCCTTAGAAAGGGTACGGAGGATAATCACATTCTCAAACTCTTGTACCAGGGGCAATGCTGTCTCTTCAGCAAAGTCTACATAGGCTTCGTCAATTACCAATACCCCGGTTAATCTCGCGGCTAACTCCCGCAGCTCGGCGATCGCTACTCCATGCCCAAAGGGACTATTGGGTGCAGTAATGAAGGTTACGGCTCCATTAGCTGCGACCAGTGACTCAATCGGCAAATGCCCATCTGCTGGATCAGCAACTTCAATGCGATCGGCGGGTTGGATCTCCGTCAACAGGGGATACAGCATGTAGGTGGGCGTAGGGTAAACCACTTGGCGTTTGCCCTCAGCGCAAGCTCGCGCGACTACATGCAGGAGTTCGTCACAGCCGTTGCCCACAATGATCCAGTCAAGGGGAATCTGGAGTACTGCTGCGATCGCTTGCCGCAACTCATTGGCATTAGCATCCGGGTAACGCCGCAAGTACTCCAAATCTAGGTTTTGCAGAACGGCACGAATGGTGGGTGAAGGGGGATAAGGATTTTCGTTGCTATTGAGTTTAATGCTGGGGCTGCCAGGTTTAAGGTAGTGGCTAGGGGTATGGCCTTTCATGGCCTCAACATTCGGGCGGAAATAACTAGACATGGCTGGGCAGCATGTAGACTGGTCGCAAATAGGACACCCTCAAGTTTAGATGTTCCAGTTGCCCAACTGTCTGCCAATGAATCTGCCAATGAATCTGCCAATGAAAAACCCCTGGGCGTCTTTCCGTGTTTCGACTCCAGGGGTTCTTCAGTTCTGACTTTGCTCCTCACACATTTATATCATCGTGCTAAATCGGTAGAAACGGTATCTGCCTTATGACAGATTTCAAACTGGCTCACTACACAGTTCGTTCTAAAGTCATCCTATCAATCGCTCAGCTCGCCTGGAGCAGGACAGACAAAGCTGATAAGCTGCTGGGTTTGAGGATGGGTAAAGGCCAGTTGATAAGCATGAAGATGATAGCCACAATCTCCGGGTACGGGTAATTTCTCGGTCTCTGTTGCGGGTGGGCATTGTGGAACACCTCCCACATCGTAAAGCGGATCGCCTACCAACGGATAACCGACAGACGCAAGGTGAATCCGGATTTGGTGAGGTCGTCCAGTCTGAATAGTTACTTCCAGCAGCGTGCTGGCGGCGTTGCGTTTAATCACTCGACAGTCACTATGAGCAAATAGTCCATCTGGCGTGGCCCCATAGATGTACCCTAAAACCGGATGCGGAATTTTGCCGATGGGTTGGGTAATGGTGAAGTGAGGCTCTAGATTTGGAGCAGGGCCAATCAAAGCTCGATAAACTTTATGAATTTGGCGATCGCGCATTTGCTGGCTCAAATTAGCTCTAGCCAAGGGCGATCGCGCAATTAGCATTAAACCTGAAGTGCCTCGGCCCAAACGATGAATGGGGACGGGTTCTATTTGGAGATAGCGTTGTTGTAGTTGCCATAGCAAGGTATGTTCTAAAAAGCCGCCGCCCGGTAACACGGGCAGACCAGAAGGCTTTGCGACAATCAGCAAATCTGAATCTTCGTGCAGCACCTCAAAATTCAGCGGCACCTCAGGTTCTTCCCAAGGGGGGCGGTGATAGGCCAAAGATTGTCCGAGTCGTAACTGGGTATTAGCTTCAACCTGTTTGCCGTCTAGCAAAACTTGCCCAGCGGCAATCCGTTCCTGCCATTCTGCTTGACTAGAGTGGCGATAGTGTTGGGTGTAGTACTGCAAAACGCTCAAGCCAGCTTTGGTGCGACTCACTTGTTCTCGATAAACCCAACCCCGATTCATAACCGTTTGGCCTGAGGCTTCCATAAACCAGTCCACCTTAGACTGTACTTCTGACTGTAACAGGCATCAATCACTAGGCGTTATTAGGTATTAGTAGGCATTAGAGCGATCGCAAATGAAATCAACCGATTTGCAGCGAACCGTTTCTCCCACAGACAGTAGACTGCTGACAAGATAGACAGGTAACGTTGGACTCAGCAGTCTAGTCAAGGCAGGGTAGAGCAATGGTGCGATTACAGTTGTGGCAGTGGGTCGTATTAGCACTTCCGATCGTCAGCATTGTTGGTTTTCTGCTCATCGCCGCAGGCGTGCAAATCCACGAATGGCATCTGAACTGGATTTGGGCTGTATTTACCCTCGGTTTGGTCGCTTGGCGGTGGCTACTGGTGCAGTGGACTCGACCTGCGATCGCCCAGCTAGAAGCAGTGATGGCGGAGATGAGCGCCGAACTAGAATCTTCCTCAGATGTAGCTACTCAGTTGCCTGGGGGTAAAGAAACTGCCAGTACAGCAGAGGCAGCTTTCCAAGAAGTTCTGCAAGCTGCCCAAAGCGATCGCCCCATTTGGGAAGATTGGCAAACCTTCTGGAACCGCTGTCAGGATTTGGTGGCCGCGATCGCTCACATCTACTACCCAGATGTAAAATATCCCCTACTCAACATCTACGTGCCCCAAGCCTACAGCTTAATTCGGGGTACGGTGGATGACCTCGATCAGTGGATGCAGAAGCTCTCACCAGCCTTGAATCAGGTAACGGTGGGCCAAGCTTACCAAGCCTACGAGGTGTATCGAAAACTGGAACCTTCGGCTCGGAAGCTATGGCAAGTTTTAGGCTGGGCCCAATGGTTTTTGAATCCTGCTGCTGCCTTGGCGAAACAGGCCAGCCAACGCTCTAATAACCAAGCTACCCAGGAACTCCTGGTGAATTTAAGTCAGATGCTCCGGGAAGCAGCGCTACGAAACTTATGTCGGCAGGCGATCGCGCTTTACAGTGGCGACACCTTACCCACTGCAACCTTCTCTACCGCTACCCCAACCCTTCCCCAAGCCAAAACCCAAACTCTCCGTGATATCCTCTCCCAAACTGAATCGCCGGAAGTGGTGGCACAAAAACCCGTCAATATGTTGTTGGTCGGGCGCACCGGAGCGGGCAAGAGCAGCTTAATCAATACGCTATTTCAAGCTGAGCTAGCCGAAGTAGATGTTTTGCCCAGCACTGATCAAATTCAGAACTACCATTGGCAAGCCCAAACAGGTGAAACTCTAACGCTGTGGGATACACCAGGATATGAGCAGATTAATCGGGCTGAGCTACGCGAGCAAGTACTGGACTATGCCACGACAGCGGATCTACTCCTGCTGATTACGCCTGCTCTCGATCCAGCTTTGCAAATGGATGTGGACTTCCTGAAGGAGATCAAAACAGAGATCGCAGACTTACCTGTGATTGTGATTGTCTCCCAAGTCGATCGCCTACGTCCAATGCGTGAGTGGACACCACCCTACGACTGGCAATGGGGAGAACGCCCTAAGGAAAAGGCGATCCGAGAAGCCACGCAGTATCGCTCTGAGCTATTAGGAGAGTTTTGCGATCGGGTGCTTCCGGTTGTAACTAAAGATAGCAAAACCAATAGAAATCCTTGGAATGTTGATGCGCTCTCAATGGGATTGGTGGAAGCGATCGCTCCTGCGAAGCAACTGCGTTTGGCTCGTTTTCTGCGCGATCGCGAAGCTCGTACAGTGGCAGCAGCCAAAATTATTGACCAGTACACCTTCCAAATGGCAACGACTCAAGGACTCACCGCATTACTCAAAAGTCCAGTTCTCCAGTTTGTCTCCACCATGACCACTGGATCTCCAGCCTTAGCCCAGTTGCTCATGCAAAAGATTCCAGTTGAGCAGTTGCCTGTAGTAATCGGCAAGTTACAGATGGCTTATGATTTATTCTCGCTATTGGGCACAGGAGACACCAAAACTCGCAATTTTGACTTGCTTACTCTCTGGCCTTTATTACTAGACAATCCTGCGTCTCCAGAGCGAAACGCTTGGGCTTTTGGTCACGCCTTAGTGGAGTACTGGGCCCAGCATCTCACTGTAGAACAGCTCCGAGAGCGCCTTGAATTCTATCTGCAACAGATTTGAACTGGCTGCATCAATGATTAAGCGGTGCGTTGCGCTTCGCTTCACACACCCTCTACAATCTTACTTCTGGAGGGGGTCTGGGGGACGCAGCCGTCCCTCAGCGGGGGTTTGGGGGCAGGTGCCCCCAAAGGTTCGGCATCTAACTCAAAAAAGGATTACCAGAGACCCGGAACACCAGCGCTACCGTCATCAGTTGTCGCACCTGTAGTAGGGCTAGACTGCTCAGCATCTTGAGTGACACCAGGAGAAGTTTGGCTTGGCTGAGTAGTAGTAGAGCGCTGAATTTGAGTTTCGCTCTCGGTAGTACGCCGAATCGTGGTGCCAGACTCGCCTGTGGTCTCTGCACCGGAACCACCAGGAGATTGCATTTGCTCCATTGTGGAGCCACCTGTAGGCTCATCGGTAGGAGTTGCTTCTTGGGTATTCACCGAGCCGCCAGTTGAGTTATTAGACTCGCCTGTGGTCTCTGTACCGGAACCACCAGGAGATTGCATTTGCTCCATTGTGGAGCCACCTGTAGGCTCATCAGTGGGAGTTGCTTCCTGGGTATTCACCGAACCGCCAGTTGAACCACCAGTAGACTGACCCACAGAAGGAGCGCTGCGATTGTAGGGAGCCTCGTTAAAAATACTAGGGCTAGGGTTAACTTGGGCAGCAGCAGGGAAACCCACTAAAGCAGTCGCACCAACCACACCTGTCAGAATTGCGAGAGTTTTGCTCAAATACTTGTGTCCGTTCATCTGTATCTCCTCTACCTTTGTACTAAAAAGTGAATTAGGACTTAATTGCTTTTGAATGGATGTTTTGGTTTTCTGGTGCCAATGCAGCTTATGGCGACCCCAGTATTTACGAAGTGTAAATAGCTTGTGACGACTGTTTGTCTCCCTTCAGACTGATGTTGCTCTCTCTCAAGGTTGAGCTTGTTGACAAGAGGTTGAAAACCCGTTAGCTTTTGGCAGAAAATCACGAAAACTTGACTTAAGCTTCCTACCGCTTTAGGGCATAACTTTGACAGGGGTACCTAAGCTTACTTTTTGGAAAATTTCTTCGACATCTTGGTTGTACATGCGTACACAACCATGCGAAGCTGCCTGACCGACTGATTTTGGATTAGGGGTGCCGTGGAAACCAATCCAATTCTTACCATTGGTCCAAAAGCCAATCCAGTGCCGACCTAAAGGGTTATCCGGATCTCCTCCCTTCACTGCTTCACCCGTAAAAGGATGAATCCAAATCGGATTCCGCAGCTTTTGCTGTACTCGCCAGGTTCCGAGGGGAGTTTCCCAACCAGGCTTTCCGACCGCGATCGCATAACTTTTAACGGCAACATCTCCTTGATAAAGCGTCACTCGTCGTTTACTGCGGCTAATTTCTAAACGGATGGGTTGCTCAACCGAGGGATTGGCTGGAATGGTGCTTGGGGTTAAGGCTGGTGTTGATGGTGAGGTTGGAGTTAGGGCGGGTGTTGGCGTTGGCGTTGGCGTTGATGTTTTTGGTGTTGGTGCTGGTTCTAGGCTTGAAGCTGGTAAGGGGGAAGTTATGACATCAGCAGCTTGAGATATTTGAGGGATAGAGATAGGAGCTAGTAAGCTCAACAGCAAGGACAAGATAGCTGGGCGAGTTAAGTACTTCAACATTGTGCAAAACAAAAGTGGCAGAGAGTTTCCATCGATTTTTCTGTAATATTTTTCTATAAGTAATGAGATCAGCGATCGCGACCTTTCTGACTGCATCTCTGAGGTACGGTCAAGTACTGCTGTAGATAGAAGCAGGCTGGAAAGTAAATCCGCATCCCCCACAAGCAAGAAATCCCCAGCCTTGCCTCCTGCTTGACTGGGGATTTCTTGTTAATTCAAACGATTTAGAAATTAGCCGAGCGATCGCTCTACCATAATCACATAATCACTGAAGTCTCTTTTCTCTCTTTCCAATCTCTAGGATGGCAGCACAATTATTGGTAATTATTCAGGATTAAGCGATACTTCCAACAAGTGAAAGGGAGGATGGTCAGGATTGGCTTTTTTCAAGAGAGGGAGAGAGACATTGTAGACCGGAATATTGCTACTGGTGTGCCCCTGCAAATGACCGTTGTGGGCGTGACCATGAAAAGCCGCTGTGACTGAGTAACGAGTTAGAGGCTCCTCCAAACGACTAGAACCTAAGAAGGGAAAGATTTCCGGTGGTTCTCCCTCGATAGTCTCTTGAATTGGGGCGTAGTGCAGAATAGCGACTCGGTGGGGCGTTTCTAAGCGAGCTAAGGCCGCTTCCAGCTTCAATGCTTCATCCACTGCTTCATGCACAAACCGCTTGATGCTTGCTTCTCCCCAAGCTCCTAAGGCTTTAGAACCAAAGCCACCACCAAACCCTTTAACCCCAGCAAAACCAACTCCTTCAATCTCGCAGGCTTCCCCATCTAGAACTTTCACTCCAGCCTGTTCCAAGATCTCCCTGACTTCATCTTGCTGGCCTGACTCATAGTCATGATTGCCAAATACGGCGATCGCGGGGATTCTAGCTCCGGTCAATTCCTTAACCAAAACGTGAGCTTCCTCAGGCAGGCCGTAATCCGTCAAGTCACCACATAGCAATAGGATGTCTGCCTGCTCACTGGCTTGGGCAAATAGTGGGTACAACTCTCCCTGAGAGGTTTTGGTGCAGTGAATATCTCCTACGGCGGCTATCCGCACAGTCTGTTTTGCGACAGTATTTTCTGCGATCGCCATCCGTTCCTCTCACTTCAAATCTCTACAGCTTCTGCCCCCGATTATGTCGTGGGTCAGCCAGAGTTACCTATTTCTTCAGGCGCATTTTTCGAGTTGCCAGGAGTGATATCACAGGATTCCGTAGGAGATCATTTCGCTCTCCGGATTGAGGTCATTATTTCGTACTTACGTCAGGGTAGAAAATACTACTGAAATCGCCTAGAATTTTACCTTATTTATGTTTAGGTATGTAGGTGGTAGCTATTTATAATTTCTATTTCTAGAGAACCACAATGCCGTCCCACGCCCTGCACCTAGCTGACCTCGATCCGCATGTCCGCGACTTTTACTGTCGTTCGCTCCGAGTCTTGCAACAAGCTCAAGTGCCCTTTTTAATTGGCGGCGCTTATGCTTTTGAGCGCTATACAGGCATCGCGCGACCGACGAAAGATTTAGATTTGTTTGTGCATCCGCGAGATGTGCAGCGAACTTTTGAGGTGTTTGGAGCGGCGGGATACGAAACAGAACTGTCAGTACGTCATTGGTTAGGCAAAGCCTTCTGTGGTGATAACTTCGTGGACCTGATCTTCAGCTCCGCCAATGGCTGTGCGCCAGTCGATGACGCTTGGTTTGAGCATGCCATCACCGAAGAAGTGTTGGGAATGACGGTACAAATTTGTCCCATTGAGGAAACGATCTGGTCTAAGGCTTATGTAATGGCCCGCGATCGCTTTGATGATGCGGATATTGCCCATCTATTGCTAGCTTGTGGCGATGAAATCAACTGGTCACGCTTGTTGTCTCGGTTTGGTGACCATTGGCGAGTGCTGTTTAGTCACTTAGTTCTATTCGGGTTTATTTATCCCGGAGAGCGATCGCGAGTGCCAGAGGGAGTGATGAATCAGCTCACCCAGCAGTTGCAGCAAGAAACGAACGCCGCACCAATCTCGACTAAGCTATGTCAGGGAACACTATTAGCCCCGTTGCAATATCGACCTGATGTTGAAGAATGGGGCTATAAAGATGCTCGGCTTCATCCTCCCAGCAATCTCTCCCAAGCTGATGTTGAACAGTGGACAGAGCACTTAATTCAAGAGAAAGAAGCTTAGGTGGCCTAATGCAGCCTAATGCAGCAGTTGGGCCTGGATCTGGGCGACAGCAGCCTCAGTTAAATCAATACATTGCTGATCCCGGCTGTGAGCTTCAGACCGGAAAAAGACTAAGACAACTTGCAACTGCTCGATGATCACAGGCAAACCTAAGCCTGCCTTGGCACCGAAAGCTTTGGCAATTTGGTGTCGCAGAAAGTAGGATTCTGACTCGGCAGAAACATCTACCATCCACTCTGGAGTTTGAGAGGCCCAAACTCGACCAGGCAATCCTTCCGCAGCATGCAAGACAAACTTTTGGCTACAGGCGTGAAAAGACTCCCAATCCAGTTTGCGATCGCGGCTCAACCGAGTCTGAGTTTGCCAGGTTGAACTGATCTGGAGCACTTTGTCATCGATCGCTATCCAAGCCTCGCCATACTCCCAGTTCATCGTTTCACAAGCCGTTTCGAGCATCGCCGCCAGAACAAAATCAAACTCTGATGAATTAGCCCTTGGAGAAGTAGCCAGTGAGGGTGGACAAGCTTCGAGAACGGGTTTTGGCTCGGTCATGGATTAAGGTTTCGCCTCAAGGGTGGAATCAGGACTGCCGCTCTAGGGAATGAATTCTAGTGGGACATCTGTGCTGCCTTATTGTCAGAAATTGACTCAAGATTTTCGGTAGCGAGGCCGACTGTTTGAGAGCAGGTTAGATTAGCGATAGTATTGCTTGCGTGGCTGCGATGCTTAGATCTAGGGTTTTGAAATCATTCTGGCCTGGTAATCTCTAGGACACTGGGCCTGATTTTGATTAACCTTGAGAAAATAAGCGATCGCCCACCCCGACTCACAGACAAGGACGAGACCAATGAAGCGCCAAAATCAAGACATTTTTGCCCTGGTACCGCGTGGCGGTATTGCCCTCTCTATCCTCCTACTGTCTGTTGGTGTCGCCAATGCTCAACCCACGCGCTCCAAAACATTACTCCCCCTGGACTCCAGCGTAATTGCTCAGCAGTTGGGTATCCCACAGTCGGGCGAACTCATGGCGCAGGTGCCGTCCAACGAAGTCGTCGCAGAGCAGGTGCAGGCGGAAGTCAACCGCACTTTGGGACGGGCACTTACTTTATTTAATGTCTTGTTGACTGTTCTGATTGTGCTGCTCGGAACCGCGATCGCCACACTCTGGTTTCTGCGCCGCGCTGTGATTAACGAAATCGCCATCCGCGCCAAAGAGCAAATCGAAGAACTGGGCACCTTGGAAGTCCAAGTCACCAAGGCCACTGAAGATGCCAGAGATGTCTTAGATGCGGCAGAAGCGATCGCTGAGCGAGTGGAGCATGAAACTAAGAATCTGCAAAAACGCATGGCCCAAGAAAAAGGGAACCTTGCTGATCTTGCCACCGATTTGACCGAAACTAAATCGCAACTACTAAACGAGCTACAAGCTCAACTGCAAACCGCAAAGCAACGATTAGCTGAATTTGAGTCAGACTTTACGACGCATATTGCCGAGCTGCAATCGGGCAGTCAAGAGCGTCAGGCTCGCACTCTAGAGACTTTTGCCACCGCAGAACGCGATTTTGCGGGCCAACTCACCCAACTGCAAGCGATCGCCCAACAGCACAAAGACGCGATCGTGGCTGATTTAGAAGCCGTCAAAGCCGAATTTACACCCCAAGTCACCGAGCTGCATACGGTAGCCCAGCACCAGCAAGCAGAAGTGCTGAAAAAACTGCACCAATCTGAGCAACACTTCGTTGGGCAACAAGCAGAGGTGCTAGAAAAATTGCATCAGTCGGAGCAGCAGTTCAGTGGGCAATTGGCACAGTTTGTCGCCACCGCTCAACAACGCCGAGATGTGACGCTGCAAGACCTAGAAGCAGTCAAAACCGAACTTACCCCGCAACTCACCGAGCTACACGCCATCGCTCAACGGCAACAAGAACAAGTTTTGCAAGACTTGCAGCGATCGGCCCAAGGTTTTACGGCTCAGCTCACCGACTTGAAAAATACAATCCACCAGCAAAAAGAGCAAGGCTTGGGCAATCTGGAAACCGTCCGAGCTGATTTTGCCGCTCACTTGGCGCAATTGCAGACAGCAGCGCAACAACAACAAGAGCAAGTGCTTCAAAAACTCCAGCAGTGGCAGCAAGACTTTGCCATGCAACTCACCGATTTACAGGTCAGCTTGCAGCAGCAGCGTGACCAAGGCGTAGGCGACTTAGAAACCGTCCGGGCTGACTTTGCGGCGCAATTGGTACAGTTGCAAACTGGGGCACAGCAACACAAAGACACGATTCTGCAAGATCTGGAGCAGCTCAAATCTGGATTCGGACCTCACTTGGCGGAACTTGAAGCTGCCACCCGCCACGAGCAGGAACAAGTGTTGCAACAATTGCAGCGATCGCAACAGGACTTTGCCGTGCAATTGGCAGCACTTCAAGCCGCGGTGCAACAACAGAAAGATCAAGGCTTGGGCGACCTAGACCGCGTCCGCTCAGACTTTGCGGCTGATTTAGCCCAACTGCAAACCAGTGCCCAGCAGCACAAAGAAACGGTATTCCAAAGTCTGGAGCAACAGAAAACCGATTTTGCCCCGCGTCTGGAACTGCTCTACACCAATGCCCAACGGCAGCAGGAGCAACTGCTACAACAACTTCAAAAGTCGCAGCAGGACTTCGCCAATCAACTGGCAGGGCTGCAAACTGCGGTGCAACAGCAGAAAGATCAAGGCTTAGGCAATCTAGAGCAAGTGCGGGCCGACTTTGCTGCGCGATTGGCTCAGTTACAGCAAGATGCTCAGACCCAAGCGCAACAAAAGAGCGTCCAAATTTTGGGCAACTTGGACCGAGCCGAAACCGAATTTGCTACCCAGTTGGCACGACTCCAAGCTGACAGTGGCAATCATAAAGACGCTACTGTCCAGAATCTAGAGCAGTTAAAGTCAGAATTTGCCGCCCGCCTAACCGAATTGCAAACTGGGGCGCAGGCTCAGAAAAACCAAATCTTGCAGCAACTCGCAGAGATCTCGCCGCAACAGATCGCGGAAGGTTTCATGTCAGATATGCAGCAAAAATTGCAAAGCCTGAGCGAACAGATTGCCACTGTGACAGCCGCGCAATCGCAGCTCCAAACCCTCCGCGACCAAATTACTGCTTTAGAATCTGCGACTCAGCCGCAATTACAGGCTTTCGCCGAGCAAATTACAACCCAAATTACGACGGTACAATCCGAAATCCAACCCCAGTTGCAAACTCTAGCTGAGCAACTCATCACCCTCCAGACCAACCGCCCAGAGCTATTCTTGCGGCCTGATGAATTTGTGGAGCAGGGCAATCGCGCCTTTGAAGCCGAGCGGTATGAAGAAGCGATCGCCGCCTTTGATAAAGTCTTGGAACTCAATCCTAACCATACAGGTGCAATTTACCAGCGCGGTCTAGCTCTGAAGGAATTGCAGCAGTACGATGCCGCCTTTGCCGCCTTTGAGAAAGTGGTGCAAACGGAACCCAACAACTACAAAGCCTGGTTGAGCCGTGGCTTAACGTTGGGCCGCTTGAAGCGTTATGAAAACGCGATCGCCTCCTTTGACCATGCCTTAGAGCTAAAGCCCGACTATCACGAAGCCTGGGTCAACCGAGGGGTGGCGCTGGGCACCTTGCAGCAACCCAAAGAAGCGTTCAAGTCCTTCGACAAAGCGGTGCAGTACCAACCGGATGACGCTGTAGCTTGGATGAACCGCGGCTTGGCGCTACTGGAAGTGCAACAGTACGAGGAAGCGATCGCCTCGTTCGATAAGGTGATTGAGCTGAAACCAGAGTCCCCCAAAGCTTGGGATAAGCGTGGTTATGCCTTGGTGCAGTTAGGCCGCGATCCCGAAGCTCTGGAAAGCCTAGACAAAGCTCTGAACCTGCAACCCGACTATGCCAGTGCGGTCTACAACAAAGCCAACTGCTACGCGCTGCAAGGGGAGGTAGACCCAGCCCTCAAACACTTGCAACGCGCGATTGAGCTTGACTCGAAGTACCGCGAAGAAGCCAAGACCGATATCGCCTTCGATCGCCTCTGGGAAGATGAATGGTTCCGCCAGTTGATTGAGGCTTAGATATGACTCAGCAATTACAAACCCTCAACACAACTGCCACCACTACAGAAATTGGCGGCACTGTGCAACAGTATCTGTGGAATTATCAAGGTCAAGAATTTGCGATCGCCTACGAAACCCTAGGGCAAGGCGCTCCTATTTTACTACTGCCTGCATTCAGCACCGTCTCCACGCGGGCAGAAATGGCGGGATTAGCCAAACGCTTAGCTTCCGAGTTTCAAGTCGTGGCGATCGATTGGCTGGGGTTTGGGGAATCGGCTCGTCCGCCAATCAACTACGAACCCGCTGTCTATCACCAGTTACTCCAAGAATTCGTCGGGGCCATATTTCAGCAACCTGTTGCAGTTGTAGCCGCAGGACATGCCGCAGGCTACGCGATGAAGCTGGCCCAGCGGCCTGGAGTTTTGTCTCGTGTAGCACTAGTCGCCCCGACTTGGCGTGGTCCGCTCCCGACGATGGGCGTGCAGCCCAAAGGCGCAGGTGTGGTGAGAGGAACAGTGCGATCGCCCCTCTTGGGTCAAGCATTGTACAAACTCAACACCACCCCGTCTTTTTTGGCGTTGATGTATCGCCGTCACGTCTATGCTGACCCCGCCAACGTCACCCCAGATTTGGTCGATCGCCGTTGGCACAGCACTCAGCAACCCGGAGCCCGTTTCGCCCCTGCCGCCTTTGTCACCGGAGCCTTAGATCCCGTCCGCGATCGCGCTGATTTCCTAGCTTGGTGCCAACCTCTGCCCACACCGCTGATGGTGGTAATCGGAGAGCAAGCGCCGCCTAAATCCAAAGCAGAAATGGAAGCGATCGCCGCCCTACCTGGAGTCCAAACCCAAAAACTAACAGGCTCGCTGGGTTTACATGAGGAATATCCTGCTCCACTCGCCGAAGCAATTTTGCCGTTTTTGCGATCGCCTGATTGATACCAAAAGCAATCGTTATTTGGACGAAAAGCCTCCAACAATGGATGGGCTTGGCGACTATAATCAGATTTTGTTCTTGACCTGTTGAGCTAGCTGTGGCGAACAGGTGCACCTAACCCATTGTTAGCTTGGCCGTTACTGATTAACCTATGTCTTCTGAGCAGTCCCGACCCGAAAATCAAGCCAATTCTACCCTAGAAGAAATTCGTGCCAACCGCCTGCAAAAGGTGGAGCAACTGAAACAAGCGGGACTGACTCCCTATGCCTACCGTTGGGAAGTTACCCATCACGCTGCCGACCTCCAAGCCAAATTCGCTAACTTGCCTGATGGCGCGGAAGATCCGTTAGAAGTCGCGATCGCCGGACGAATTTTGGCGCGACGGGTGTTTGGTAAGCTAGCCTTCTTCGCCTTGCAAGACGAAACTGGCACCATCCAGCTTTATTTAGACAAAAAGAAAATTCAGTCAGGCATGCCAGAAACGCCGGATGCCTTCAACTTGCTGAAACAACTCACCGATGTAGGCGACATCATTGGCGTGCGCGGCAACATTAAGCGGACCGAAAAAGGTGAGCTGTCTATCTACGTGAGCGAATACGCCATTCTCACCAAGTCACTCTTACCGTTGCCTGACAAGTGGCACGGTTTGACTGATATTGCTAAACGCTATCGCCAGCGCTACGTAGACTTGATCGTTAACCCAGAGGTACGCGAAACCTTTCGGCGACGGGCGTTGATTACCGCAGCCATGCGACGCTATTTGGATCAACAAGGCTTTATTGAAATCGAAACTCCGGTGCTTCAGAGTGAGGCGGGCGGTGCAGAGGCGCGGCCTTTTGTCACCTACCACAACACCTTGGAGATGGACCTGTACCTGCGGATCGCCACTGAGTTGCACCTGAAGCGGCTGATTGTGGGTGGCTTTGAGAAGGTGTTTGAGTTGGGTCGAGTGTTCCGTAATGAAGGGATTTCCACACGGCACAACCCCGAATTCACTACGATCGAGATTTACCAAGCCTACGTTGACTACAACGACATGATGGCGCTGACCGAGGCGTTAATCACTTATGCGGCTCAGTCCGCTTTAGGCACACTCCAGATTACCTACCAAGGTGAGGCGATCGATCTGACTCCACCTTGGCGACGGGCAACAATGCACGAGTTAGTACAAGAGAAAACAGGCATTGATTTCAGTCAATTCCAAACCTTAGACGAAGCTAAAGCAGCAGCACGTCAAGCCAAGATTGGCGGAGTTGATGAGTGTGAATCCATTGGCCACATCCTCAACGAAGCTTTTGAGCAAAAGGTGGAAGCGACGTTGATTCAACCAACGTTTGTGCTCGACTACCCCGTAGAGATTTCACCGCTCGCCAAGCCGCATCGCTCCAAGCCCGGATTAGTTGAGCGCTTTGAGTTGTTTATTGTGGGTCGAGAAACAGGCAATAGCTTCTCGGAGTTAACTGATCCGATCGATCAACGGCAAAGGCTGGAAGCGCAGGCGGCTCGCAAAGCAGCAGGCGATCTGGAAGCCAATGATGTGGATGAAGACTTCTTGACGGCGCTGGAGTATGGCATGCCCCCCACGGGTGGTCTAGGAATCGGCATCGATCGCCTGGTGATGCTGCTGACCGATAGCCCTAGCATTCGAGACGCGATCGCTTTTCCACTCCTCAAGCCCGAAAGCAGCCTGATTGAAGGGCACAAGTACGATACCAAGACTCAAACGCTAGAGATCGTTCTGCGTGGCCTTGCTTACAAGTACCATGACGTACCCGCAGTGGTGTATCAAGGCTTGGAGACCGCCACCTCTAAGGGGCAATACTTTAACGAGCACATCAAGCCCAAATATACCTGCGAAAAAGTAGGTTAGCCGAAGATACCTAACCCCCAGCCCCTTCCCTACTAGGGAAGGGGAGCTAAAGTTAAAGTCCCGCTCCGCCCTGGAGAGGGGTTGGGGGAGAGGGATTAATTCGAGACTTCTGCCAGCTCGATCACGCGGCCTTCCCAGTCCTTGACTAAGAAGTTCAGGGGTTTTTCGCGGCGAATTTTGTGCTTAATGCCTCGCGTTTGCACTCGCATCAGCACTTGCTCTAAACAGTCGCGATCGAAGCAGACGTGGCGTTGGCGATCTTTTTGACCGAGGCTGGCTCCAGAGATCACATGCACCTGGGTGTTTTTCTTGAGTTGGTACCAGAGGCCATCGGTGCCATTGAAGTTGCGAGTTGCAGTCGCCGGTCCCCCTAAACCTGGAGACATATAGAGTGGGTCAACGCTGGTTGCGCCCAGACTTTGCTCATAGTTGTAGTAGTAGTGCAATGGCACCTCAGCAGCAGCCAAGCCCAGCACTCCTTCATAGAACTGACGACCGGACTCCAAGTCGGACACCATTATGGTGTGCACCTTTGGGGCACTGGTAAGAAACATCCACATCGCTCCGGCATAAGCTGCCAAGAGCAAAACCATAATTCCTTGCGTTGACAAGAGGCTGTCTAACGGCAGGGCTGGGAAAAAAGCTCCCAAAGTTAGAGGCTGAGACAGGAAGGGCATCACACTCAATGCTAGAACCATGAATTAAGTGAGGGACTTAAGCCAGTTGAACAGAATTCTAGAGATGGTGGCTGACACACATCGCTAGTGATCTTAGTCTATCAAGGCTAAACCTACCTCATCCAAACTTCAAAAAAGGCTCACTTGTGGCGGATTGAGAATTGAACACCAACTGTTGCTTAGTTGCCACGGCCTCGTTTTCAGAAAAAGAGTTTTAATTGGGGAAAAGCGTAGATTATAGTAAGAGTCAATTCCGATTAGAGACTCAGCCAGTCAGTGACTGAAAATCGTGCAAATTCCTACGTTTCCTGAAAGCAATCATCCGATTGTCCAATCGCTCTTTCATCATAGCGATCAGGAGTTGTTGACGCTGTTTCAGCGCCATCCTGATTCGGGGCGATATTTTACGGCTATTTTTTGTCGCTACAGCCCGATTGTTTACACTCTAATTCGGCACTCAGCGCGATCGCCCGTGCAGGCTGACTACCTCTTTGCCATTACTTGGCGGCACGTCTTTCATGAGCTAGGTGGGTTAGATTTGCGATCGAGCCAGCTCTCGAATATTGAGAACCTGACGTTGCAAAATTGGCTGATTAATATGACAGCTTTTTGCATCAACCAAGCCGAATTACCTCCGGTCGAATCGGTGCATTACTCTTTGCAAGGCGCTTCACCGCCGCTGTGGTGCTACGTCGAGCAAGCGTTAGACCAGTTGCCTCCAGTGCTGCGGCTGATGATTTTGATGGCTCAAACCTTTCACTGGAGCGAAACTCGAATTTCGGCTTACTTGCAGGCGGAGGGGGAAGCAATTTCGCCCGCAGAAGTTAAGGTGCGGTTGCAAGAAGGCTACCAACTCCTAGAAGAAGCTCTCCCAGAAGATATTTGTGAAATTTATTTAGGTGGGAATACTAGGGATCGGACCGATGGGTTCGACTTTAGTTCGATCACGTTGGAACCTAGTGTTGAATAAAAACCGTTCGTCGAATTTAGCTGAATCGAGTCAGCTTTACGGCGCTGGGTGCCTGTGATTCCATCAAGCTTGGTTGTGAGGAAATTGTCATGAGTCGCCGTTTATTAGCAGTCGTCCTTGCGTCCGCATCACTGTTGACAGCTACAGGTACAGTTTGCCTGTTCAACTTGAGCGAGGCTAACGCTGCCAGCTTAAATGAACAGTTAAATATTCCTGTCAATAACGGCACTCAGGGTGAGCTGCGAGATGAAGCCGATCGCTTGGTTCGCCTAGGCGGGCAGTACGAACAACAAGGCTCACTTGAAAAGGCAATCGCCTCTTGGCAACAAGCGGTGAAGCTCTACCAACGCATTGGCGATGTCTCGGCCACTGGCCTGACCTACGACTTTATTGGCCTGACCTATGCTCAACTCGGCAGAATCCGGGAAGCAGAAGACGCCCTGCGTCGACGTTTAGCGATCGCCCGTGACAACCGCGACTTTAGAGGCCAAATTTACGGCCTAAATAATGTGGGGACTGTTTTGTTGCGTCGTGGAGCCCCACAAGCCGCTGCCAGTGCCTTTAACGAAGCACTAACGATCGCGCAGAATATCAATAGCTTGGAAGGTCAGGGCTTGTCTTTGAGCAACCTGGGCTTGGCAGCTGTAGCGACCGGAAACTACAACCAAGGGATTAAACAACTAGAATCAGCCCTGACTTACCGACGTCAGGCAGGCGATCCTAGTGGTGAGGCCAGCACCTATAACAATTTGGGTGATGCTTACCGAGGAGCGCAACGGTATCAAGATGCAGCCAATGCCTATGGTGTGGCCCTACGGTTGGCTCGCACTAGTCGCGATCGCCCCAATCACCTTCGGGCCATTGATGGCTTAGTCGCGTCCTATCGCCCCTTGGGTAACTACACCCGCGCCTTAGAGGTTCTCGATCAGCGTCTTGCTTTAACCCAAGAGCAGAGCAACCTGCGTCAACAGCTCGCAACATTGCGATCGCTAGCCGAAATTTATCAAGCCTCAGGGAACCGGGAAACGGCCCGTAATTTCTATCAAAGAGCGATCGTAGTGGCACGGGCGCTAGAAGATACCAGAAGCGAATCTTTGCTCCTCGATCAACTCCGCCGTCTTTAGCGCTCCCCCAAGTTCTTAGTGGGCGATTCTCCTTGAGGGATGCTTCGCGATCGCCTGCTGAGGAGAAGCCCCGGTGATTTAACAGTGCATGGCCTTGTTAGCTTATGTCTTCCGTAATGAAGTACTAGCGGTTTTATAATTACGAGATGCAAAAGCTTACGATAACCCGACCTGACGACTGGCATCTGCATCTCCGCGACGGTGCCGCGCTGAAAGCAGTTCTGCCCCATACAGTGCGTCAGTTTGCCCGTGCGATCATTATGCCGAACCTGAAGCCTCCAGTGCGCTCCGTGGCTGATGCTGCTGCCTATCGCGATCGCATTCTTGCCGCTATTCCGACTGGTAAACAGTTTGAGCCGCTGATGACACTCTATCTCACTGACAACACCAGCCCTGAAGAAATTATCGCGGCCAAAGCCTCCCAGTTTGTCAAAGCGGTCAAGTACTACCCAGCGGGCGCAACGACCAATTCAGACTTCGGTGTGACGGACATTGGTAAGTGCGATCGCGTTTTTGAAGCGATGCAGCAGGTAGACATGCCTTTACTCCTGCATGGGGAAGTAACCGATCAAGATGTTGATATGTTCGATCGCGAGAGAGTGTTCGTCGAGCGACATTTGATCCCCCTCAAGCAGCGATTTCCTCACTTGCGCGTGGTGCTTGAGCACGTTACCACCTCAGATGCTGTGCAGTATGTCCTGTCTGCCAACAATGTCGCTGCAACGATCACGCCACAACATCTGTTATTTAACCGCAATATCCTATTTCAAGGTGGCATTCGCCCCCATTTCTACTGCCTACCAGTTTTGAAACGTGAGGAGCATCGCTTAGCACTTTTGCAAGCGGCAACCTCTGGCAATCCTAAGTTTTTTCTTGGCACCGATAGCGCCCCCCATCCTCGTGATAGCAAAGAAAGTTCCTGTGGCTGCGCGGGTTGCTATTCGGCTCTGCACGCGATGGAGTTGTATGCAGAGGCGTTTGAGAGTGCTGATGCACTGGATAAGCTTGAAGCGTTCGCTAGCTTCTATGGACCAGATTTTTATCAACTCCCGCGCAATAGCGAACAGATTACTTTGACTAGAACGACTTGGCGCGTTCCCGACGAGGTTCCATTTACTGAATCTGGGCTTGTACCTTTACGGGCAGGCCAAGAGATGACGTGGCAAATGGCGTAACAGAAGCATGATCCCTACTTCTCGACCAACTTTCCGCCGTCTCTTTCTCAAGTTCCTAGAAGTGAGCGATTCTTCTTAAGGGATGCTTCGCCGATCGCCTGTTTATGCAAAACTCAGCGATCGCTTCTATTCCCCACAACGAAACAACTTGGTCGTGGTCGAAGCTCCTCCTCAACTAGAGGCATAAAACCTGCATGATGACTTGATTAAACGTGTGGTTGATCTACCAGGAGATGTGGTGCAAATTCGTGATGGAGAAACCCTTATCAAGGGCAAAATCATTGCAGAACCTTGTATCAAGGAAGCTACCTACAACTACGGACCTGTAACGGTTTCTCAGCGTCATTGACCTTGCTTGCCCGCCGCTAGTAACCTCTCATATACAATCTGAAGTCTTCGGTCGGTGTGCAACGGGATTGTTAGGCAGTATGAGGCACTACTCCTACCCACTGAGGAGAGCTACGTGACATGAATTCAACATGCATGTCCCCCTTCCCTCCTCTGCGGAGAAGCAAGCTAGGTAGGGAAGGGGTTTGGGGTTGGGTGCAAAAAGAATTAGTTGACGAGAACTTGGCCGTTATTTTGGATGCGGATGGCTTCTTGGTCGCTACCCAGTCGAGTGGTCTCATCTAGAGCAAAGCCGATCGCGCCTGCTTGAGCACCAACGATCGGGGCGATCTGTACTAAGCCTCGGTCAGGACGAAGGGTGGTGATCGTCACGGGAACAGGTAAATCTTGCAGCATGACTTCAGCGCCACCTGCGAGCGATCGCGGCTGTGTATGACCAATCACTTCATAGGTGATTGTAGTACCCGTCTTGTTTCTCAGCATCACATCGACTCTGCCGTTGATCGGAAGCACCGTGGCGATCGCATTTCCGAGGCTTTCGGGGAGAGGGGGTTGAGCAGGAGCTGTTGTGCCGACTCTGCCAGAGGAAGTTCCAGGTAAAGTGGTGGATGGGTTAATTCGATATAGCTGGTTGTTAATGCTGCCTGTTGCATTGCCCGTCACGTTACTAGTCGTGCTACCAGTAGTATTGGCACTCTGGGTAAAAGCATTAGCTTGACAACCGGAGGGAACCAGCCGAGTGCTGTTGTAGGGTTCTTCGTAATAGATGCGAGGGCAAGGATTCACCGATGAGCGGGATGAGCGGGTTTGAGCCGTGACTTGATTGATTAGCGGCAAACCTACTAATAAGCCTCCCACAACCACCCCCACGGCTCCTAGGGGGAGTTTTTTGACGGGATTAAGTTGAATCATGGTTTTCTTCTACAAGCCATCGAGTTAAAGATTGAATTTAAAGCTGTTTAAGTCAGCAATTGATGATCCAATTTCTTTGATCATGAAAGGCATATTGTCGATTGATCAGCTATCTATTGGCTGATCAATCAACTTCAAAGTAGGTAAAAAAAAGATCGCCCTCCCTAAATTGAGAGCGATCGCAGACAAAATATTAACTCTGAAGAATCAGGCTGAATTTTGCTTAAGCGTGATCCCACATTTGGCGAATTTTGCCAGGCAAGAACTCAGCGATCTCTTTGATCCGATCTTCCGAAAGCTCATCTTTGGCTGCGGAAAAGACTGCTTTAAGAACGGTGTCTACATCAGTTTCCTGTGGGATGCCTGCTTCTTGGCGAATCCGGAACAGAAAGGTATCTTCTTTGATGATCAGGGGAGGACGAACTCGACTGAGGAAGCGCACCAAAGGATTTGTGTCGATCCACAAGTCAGCTACTTCATTTTGCAGCGCTTTCTCGTCTGTTGGCTCCATCGGTTCATGCAGCTCTTCAGCCACACGATCGACCGCTTCATTGGTCATCATGTCGCGCATGGTGCGGAACACGACTTCAGTAATGTCTCTGGCGTCGTATAGGTCAGTCAAATTGGCCTTGACCATGACCCGCTCTAGGAAAGGCGAGTCTTTGTCAGCGATCGGAACTGCTGGACCACTCTCCAGTGCTTTCGGTGGGTCTGCGTTCATTTCGTCCAACATTTGCCGACCTTTTTCGGTCAACTCTGCTTTCTTGAAGGAAATGAGATGAGGTAGAGGACCGTCAGCAGCCCCAAAGCTGTTAGCAATTCTGAAATCGAACTCTTTAGGAGCAACTGCATCAGGAACATCTTCCTGGTTGCCGTAGGCATTGCCTGTAAACTCAGCGTTAATGTACTGCCGTTGGTTTAAATAATCTAAGTGACCGAGCACATCTTTCGGGGTGATTTTCAAACCCGCAAAGTCCGTCTCGGAGAAATTTACTTCGTCGGGACCAGGACCGCGATCGCACTCATCAATTTTTTTCAACATGATGTAAACTACATCATCTCGGATGTCAATTGGCATAAAATTCTTCCATACTTCAATAGGGTTCAACGGCTGAAGCATTGATCTCTATTGATTTAGGCTTGTTAAACCCAGTTTTTATCAAAGCAGACTCAGAAAAAGCTCTGAACAACCCTGCCAAGAATTTCATCAGATTGAATTGCTACAGCCATCGCTATTGAAATTAGTAGGAGAAGGACAACTCTTTCATCTGCCACAGGAAACATTCACTAGGAGGAAATCTGCTAACCTGACGCAGAGCCGCTCCTAAAATAATTAATGTTAATTGATGTCTCTAATTCGTTTCCTTCTCAAGAGAGAGGAAGATCCTCCAAAAAGAGGAAGCTTTGGAGTTAAAGGTTATGTAGGACTATCGTTTAAGTCATGAATAGCTTATTGCAGGGGTTGCAGTAAGATTCGGTTCAAGTTAGTCCTTTGTGATTTTGACTTGTGCAACATGTTACTGAAGGGCAGCCTAAGCTCTAAATTATCGGGTCACTCTTTGAGCCTAGCGAAATTATTCTAACGATATTATTGCGATCGCTACCCATAAGCCGTAGTAGTCTACGCTACTTTTGTAGGCTAGCAGTATCTTTATTGAGTCCTTAAGAAGGTACTTCACCAGCGAAATTAATGTTGTGCAATTGCATGGTAAGTGGCAATTGTCATCAAGATGCAAGAGTACCCTGAGGGGTACTGCGGTACCTTAACTAACTTTTCCAGAATAGGAGGTAGTTCAGTCAATATTCTCTTACGTGAAGCAGGAATTTATTATGACTAGAAGAGTTGCAGGCGTTGTTGTGATTGACGGCACTGATGATGAGAGCTGGCCATTCAGTGATGAACGTGGACATCTAGAGCAGGGGGTTGATGTCATTTTGGATGAGGGCCAGCCAGCAGGAATCGTTCAGGTGCCTCACTTACGCTGGGGCGGTGAGTGCCGAGTTGAAGTCGAGCTACGGGCTCAGGTAGTTCAAAAGAATGCGGTTCAGGTCACGGGGACCGCCAAATTATTTGAAGGAACTTCCGAGAATACAGATGACTTGGAAGACCAGCAGCAAGTGAATTTCACCGTTCCTAAAGGTGGCACTCCCACACGTCGCCAGATTAACTTGAGGAGTAGTGGGATTGGGGGTGGCGATCACGCTGAGATCTACCTAACTCTCACTAACTCAATTTATGAAACTCCCGACTAAAAACGAAGAAAAAGGACAAATTTTCGAAGAGTCTGCACTTTTAGAATAACTGCGTGAAAGTGCCAATTGAGACCTTCAATAGCTGAGCATCATTTAATCCGAACGAATCGTGACGTAAAGTTTGAGAAACGATCGCTCTTCTGAATCAGCGGAGGAGCGATCGTTTTTATTTGGATCGTTTTATTTGAACGGAGGTTAAATCCTATGAGCAAGCGAGTTACTTTGCCTGTTGCAATTTCGCAGCACGAGTTTAAGCTATGACCGCTTCTTCCAAAGAAGCAGAAGCAGCCGTAGGCAGATTTCTTAAGCCAACCCAAACCTTGTATTCATTTCTCATGCAGGTAATACAAACTTGAGCACCGTGTTCCGACAAACCTATTGCTAATCCAAAAGCTTTTTGCCTATCTTCAGCCTTATAGGTCGTGCAGAGACGGTACAGCTCGTTGCCAGAGTACATTCCCTCACGGATCTCGTTGTGATGCCAAAACTTAAAGGGATGTACTAGCTCATGGGACAAGACTAAAGGCAACATGAAACCCTAACCAAGCTTCAAACGATTCTCTTCTTTGATAGATCAAGAATGGGAAGTATACATCTATACAAAGAGGGAGTTACTGAGAAGCCCTCGTATGCTCTTGTCTAAAATAGCACTAGCCATAGGGAATACTCGGTACTAGCTTAGTGGCGATCGCAGCCTAGGGAATCGGAGCAACAGAATACGAAATCTCTTGACTCTGGCTTGTTTTAGTAGAGGGTAAGGTTGGCTAGATAGAGCTTGCAGTAGTTTGCCTTCCCCTTAACTAAATCCGTGTGCTTGACTCATGATCTTTTTCAACTTAGTTCTTTGGATATCAGCGATCGTACTGTTAGGGCTGAGTTTAGTAACTGCTTGGTGGTACAAATTTTGGCTACTTGAGATTTTAGGGACGGGGTACTTGTGGTTTGCTGGGGCCACTCTGTTGCTATGGATCAGTCTGCTGCTGATCAAACCCTTACGACCCAAGCGGGGGCTACAAATTGTGCTAGCGATCGCGCTGATCTTTTATGCTCAATTTACACTGAGTTGGTATATTCCTAGACTTCAGGACATGAAGTCAGGCGGGGCACCTGTGACTGTCATGACTTATAACGTTAACTATCAGTTATGGGATACCACAGCTACCGAAAAATTGATCAGAGCTTATCCTGCGGATATTTTTAGCTTAGTTGAGCCGACTAAAGAGCAAGCGACCGAGCTATGGAATGAAGTTAAAGATCTATATCCTCACTACTACCGAGCCACAGGTGGCAACCTCAGCTTGTTTAGCCGCTATCCCATTCAGGCTGCAAAGACAGACAACCTCCAATCAGCCCATCAAAGTCTTTTTGCTACTCTAGAAATTTCGGGTAAAACCATTCAAGTCGTTGCGGTTCGACCACCTGCGCCTCAAAATAAAAACTATTTTAATCGTCGTAACCAAGTTCTACGGACCTTGGCAGCTTATACGAAACAACAGAAAACACCATTGATTGTGATGGGAGATTTCAATACAACGGCGTGGTCATTTTATTTGCATGAGTTTACTCAGCGATCGGGACTGCGTAATGCTTCTGTGGGGCATGGTCTGCATCCCACCTGGTATTATGCCACCTCTGGGAAGGCGACTCCCTCAACCCACAAGTTTTTCCAATTCATCAAGGTTCCTCTCGATCATATCTTTGTCAGCCCTGGCATACGAGTTGATCAGGTGATGACAGTACCTCCCGGCGTTTCGGATCACCGTCCCCTGATTGCTAAACTTAGAGTTTGATGTGCAATGGCTGGGAGGGCTGGCAGGAACAGAAGGTATGCTACTTTCCGGGCCACCAGTGATATCGCACGAGTGATTGCCCAATTAAAGGTTCGCAGCCAATCTGATTATTGTTTGGATCAAGTCCATAGGGATCAGGCGACAGTACCTGGAAATTGCGATGCGGTATGTCATTACAAGTCAAGCTTGATAATTTTGGTGAAAGACAGATATCAGGATATGCAGGACTGCAATCAGCTTGTGATTGGCTCTGAGCACACAATTGAGTCAGATTAACAATCTGCCCCGCTTCTGTCTGGGCGTAGCAAGTTAAAGAAGCCAAGTTTGCAGGTTCTAGAGGATATTCGGTATTCTCAAAGAGAGAGCGACCAGAAGCAGCTTCAGGGCAGGCTAGGAGTGCGATCGCGTATAAGCTAGTAGCCAAGCTTAAATATTTCAGCATTGTATCTACCTAGTTTTAAGGCAGCGTCATATAGTTTTTCAAGAAGTTACGAGCTGATTCTGTATCGAGTCGATAAGTGACATTCGTAGCTCGGCAGACGGAGTCTCCAGAGACGGTTATCGCAGCAACAACATTTGTAGCACCTAGGAAATTAGGTCCACCGGAGTCGCCAAAACAAGCACCACCATCCCCTGTAGCAGGATTTTGTGACATGCGTAGTACCGTGGGGTTAATGGCACTGAAGCTGGAAGTAGAAACCATGCGTAAATTGCTGCGGCCAAAACTCGGCTGCCCACCTCCTACTTGCCGCTCTAGCGAACCGTAACCTACTGCCGTAAATTTCTTATCCTTTAAACCATTCTTGGCAGCTTCTTGGTCAAAGAAACCTGCTGTCGGTAATTGAGCAGGGGTGATTCCAGTAACTGGTTGATCTAGCTCAATAACTCCAATATCCCCCGTATCCGATTGGCTCTTGTTGTAGCCCGGATTGATATGCATTTTCCCTGGAAAACGAGTGGCACCTTCCGTCAGATCGGAGTCAAAGGAGACAAATGCTTGAGTGATGCCACGGGACTCAGCTGCTTCAATACAGTGCGCTGCGGTTAAAAAAATCTTGGGAGAAATGAGGGTTCCTGAGCAAATTGCACGGAGTCCTCTTCCCGCGTCTACCATCATGGCACCTACATTCGGATGTCCGTTGCCATCTGGTTCACCGTAGGTGATTGCTTGGGCTGGGGCGATCGCAAGCAATAAAATTCCTAAAGTCTGGGCGCAGATAAGCATGTTTCTTGGCACAGGATTTCCTCAAAATTGATGAAGTGACTCAATGCTCTTTAGCTTTTCAGCCGGGGAGCTGGGCTTGCAGATTGCATCTATCTCGTTGAGTTTATTATCACGATGCTAGTTGAGCGATTGCCTCCTCCAACTGCATGAGAGATTTTTCATCCTGTAAGGTTAATTACTTCTGGGTGACATGACGCTTTAGAGTAATAGAGGGAAACAGGCTAATTTCTCTTTCCTCAGGAGGCAGTAGCTTTAGCACCAGATATGGCGGTTTTGCATAGACTCTCGGATTTTATTGACAACAATGTTGCGATCGGTGATGTCATTCCCAGCTATTGGTATGAGGGGCGTTGTCCTCAAAGTGGTACTTGGTTGAGATTACCTCGTACCTCCTTGGCAGAAGCGATCGCTTGTGGTCTGATGCAACAGCTAGCTAAGGATACGGTTTACTCGCATGAGGGCAAAATGTATGGGGTGCTATTGGTAGAACTGCCATCTAGAGAACAGCGAGTTCTGAAAGCTTTTTCTGGGTTGCTGAACGGTCAAGGTCAAGTTGAAGGATGGGTGCCTCCAATTCCTGGGCGTGATCAAGTAGCAATGGTAGAAGTTCAGACAGTGAGGGAGCTAGATACCCTGAAACAAGAGATCATCACTCTGCAAGAATTACCAGAACGGAAACAGTACCAACAGTTATGTCAGGACTGGGAACAACGCTTCAAGAGGATGAGCGATCGCCATCAAAAACGCAAACAACAACGGAAAGAGAAACGCCAAATTCTCTCAGAGACGCTGATTGGCAAAGATCTCGCGATCGCGCTGCAACAACTCGATGAAGCCAGTCGCCAAGATGGGATAGAACGACGACAGCTTAAACGGGAAAGAGATATGGCGTTGCGATCGCTGCAACAGGTAATGTCAACAGCAGACAGCAAAATAGGAGAACTAAAACAACAGCGTAAAGCTCTATCTCATCAACTGCAAACCCAAATGCAGCAGGCTTATTATTTGACCAATTTTGCTGGGCAATCTCTCTCCTTAGAACAATTGGTGTTGGGGTCTGCTCCGATGGGGACCGGAGACTGCTGTGCGCCTAAGTTACTGCATTATGCAGCCACTCACAATCTCAAGCCTTTAGCGATGGCGGAGTTTTGGTGGGGGCCAGCGTCGGTTAGCGGAGATAAAGTTCAGGGAGAGTTCTATGGTGCTTGTGCAGAGCGATGTCAGCCATTAATGGGATTTCTTCTTGCCGGATCTACTATAAGCCCCCCTAGCCTTCTAATAGTGGAGGGAACAAAACAGCTAATTTTCCCCAGTATTGAAGGGGTAGGGGAGCCGAATGCAGAGAGGTTAACTATTCTCTACGAAGATCAGTGGCTAATTGTTGTTGATAAACCTGCGGGACTGCTCTCTGTACCTGGACGCTATCGCGATCGCCAGGATAGTGTGCTCAGTCGCTTACGGTATCTCCTGCCGGATGGTACGGCTCTTTTGCCTGTGCATCGGTTGGATCAGGACACTTCAGGCATTTTGGTGCTGGCTCGCGACCCAGAAACGCATCGACAACTAAGCCAGCAGTTTCAAGCGCGGCAAGTGCAGAAGGTTTATGAGGCAGTCTTAGCGGGTCTCGTTACCAGGGAGCCGGGTGTGATTGAGCTGTCGTTGTGGGGAGATCCTAGCGATCGCCCTTATCAAAAAGTAGATTGGCAGCAGGGTAAACTGAGCATCACCCGCTTTCGCGTTATAGCGAGAGAAGGAGATTATACTCGTCTAGAGTTTTTTCCAGTGACAGGACGGACCCATCAGCTCAGGGTGCATGCGGCTAATTTACAAGGATTGGGGATACCAATATTGGGCGATCGCCTATATGGATGTAACGCAGATTCTAGTCGGTTACATCTCCACGCCAGAAAGCTCCGCTTCCAGCATCCCCAATCTGGTAAAACGCTACATCTAAAATCTGAAACTCCTTTTTAGAGGGTTTGTCGTTGTTCACAGAGCCGCTGATGAGCCGCAGTGAAATCGTCGGTTGTGATTTGAATGCGAGTGGGGTCAGTCAGACCTTGCTTGCGATAGCGACGGATGGCTTCTAAAGCGGCTTGGTTGCTCAATAAAGTTAGATCAGCACCGTTCCAGCCTTCGGTTTGAGCTGCCCAGTGGGCTAGATCGACTGCGGCTAGAGGGCGATCGCTATTGTGAACTTGCAAGATGGCGAGACGGCTAGCCTGATCGGGTAAATCAACTTTCAGTTGCAAGTCTAGGCGGCCCGATCGTAATAAGGCAGGGTCTAAAGCTTCTGGACGATTCGTGGCTCCGATCAGCAGAACATTGGGGCATTCGTGCAGACCGTCTAGTTCCGTGAGGAGTTGACCAACGACGCGATCGCTGACGCCTGAATCTCCAAAACTGCCTCTGGCTGGGGCTAGTGTGTCAATCTCATCAATAAAGACCACACAGGGAGCGGCTTGTCGGGCTTTGGTGAACAGTTCCCGCACTGCTTGTTCGGAAGCACCGACCCACTTGCTCAGCAGTTCCGGGCCGTTAACTGCAATAAAGTTAGCACGGGCTTGAGAGGCCACTGCTTTAGCCAGCATGGTCTTACCTGTGCCTGGAGGCCCCCAGAGCAGGATGCCGCGTGGCGCTTTGGCTTTGGTGCGTTGATAGAGTTCGGGATAGAGCAGCGCTCCCTCAACCGATTCTTGTAGGGTTTGCTTCAGGCTCTCCAACCCACCGATCGCATCCCAGGAGACGTTGGGTGCTTCTACCTCCACCGATCGCAAGACCGCTGGCTTGATCTCCTTAATCGCCTGGAGAAAATCTGCTTGGGATACCGTCAAACTATTAGAAATAGGACCATCTAAAGCAGGCGCATGCCGTCGCAGAGCAGTATAAGCAGCTTTTTGGCATAACGCTTTCAGGTCTGCGCCCACCATGCCTACAGAGAGATCCGCGATCGCCACCAAATCTACGGAACGCTCTAGCGGCATAGTCTGACTCAAAATCTTGAGAATCTCTAATCGTCCTACTCGGTTGGGCACCCGGAACTGCACTTCCCGATCAAAGCGTCCTGGACGGCGCAGAGCGGGATCAAGATGATCGGGGCGATTGGTGGCAGCGAGAACAATCACGCCTTTGCTCTTGGCAAAACCATCCATCAAGCTCAGCAGTTGGGCAACTACCCGCTTTTCCACCTCTCCTTCTACCTTGGCGCGATCGGGAGCGAGGGTGTCAATCTCGTCAATGAAGACGATGCAGGGGGCCGATCGAGCAGCTTTCAAGAAAATGCTCCGCAGGCGTGCCTCGGCTTCTCCATAGTACTTGCCCATCACTTCCGGGCCGACGATCGCGATGTAGTTCACCTCTAGCTCTTGCGCCAGGGCGCGGGCTGTCAGCGTTTTACCTGTGCCAGGAGGGCCTGCAAGCAGCACTCCCTTAGGCGGCTCCAATCCCAATGAAGTGAGTAAATCTGGACGTTTCAGCGGTAGCTCAACTAGCTCTCGCAGTTCTCTAATCACCTCAGACAACCCGCCCACACCTGCCAGAGAGACAGGGGCAACGCTACCAGCTGGGGGAGGTGTAATAATGACTTCGTCCGTCGTCGAAGATGGCGGAGGTGAAGTAGGTCTGGACTGGACTCGACTC
This sequence comes from Trichocoleus sp. FACHB-46, assembly GCF_014695385.1. NCBI lineage: Bacteria > Bacillati > Cyanobacteriota > Cyanophyceae > Leptolyngbyales > Trichocoleusaceae > Trichocoleus > Trichocoleus sp. FACHB-46. The sequence continues at coordinate 147,082 of NZ_JACJOD010000041.1, forward strand.
GCAGAAGTAGAGTTTTGACGCTCAGCCGGGGCTTCTTTGCCACTTTCCGAGGGGGGGCTTTTGGTAGAGCTACGCCGCACCTCTGCCTGGAACTCTTCTGGCTCAGCTCTGCCTTCCAGCGTTCTGACAATCTCTAACAGACCCTCAAATCCTTGATCTAAGAGGTCTTCAAATTCTTTGAGTAGGTCATCCATAAATTTTTGTCCGCATCGCGGGCGGGGGCTGGCTGGAAAGTGGCTGGAGAAAGTGGGCAATTGCTTCCCACCCGCTCGGTGTTCTCAGGGGTGCTTCCAGTATAGACATCCCAGTTCGGAGCAGATTGACGAGTGTGTAGGGGTCGTTACACTCAAGCGTGGTGCCCTAAACTCAGCGACCTGAACACTTGATAAAGCAGGGTGAGAATAATAGGAATGAGGATAGGGATGGCGACCAGCAGCCCTTGCTTGCCAAAGTGGATTTCTTGGCCATCGGCTTTGAGCACAGCCACAACAGCCACAATGCCCATGATTACCCAGACAAAACCAAACGCAATAAAGAAGGTGAATGGAATATCCTGCATACTCTGCTCCTATGTTTTTTGGTTCACTTCTCTAGCGATTTACTTCTAGGCTAGCTTTGAGACTAAGGTTTGCCCTCTTTCCTTCGATACGCTAGCTTCGCTCATAGATTTTCTGACCTAGAGGGGTGATCGCCTGAGCTCAAATTTAGGAGAGAACTAGTAGAAAATCCGTCGAATGGTGATTCAGGATTAATCTAAATCAGCAGAAAATTTTCAAAGGCATCATTCAACAAAAGCTGCCTGAAGCAATAGTCAAGGAGTTCTATTGGCGCGCTCACCAGACTTTCGAGAACCCTCATTGCCGCACCCGCTCCAGCGAGTCCTGGGCAGTTTAAGTGCTTACCGCTGGACTGCGATCGGTGCTTTGTTCAGCACCCTACTCCTGACCGCTGCCTACGCGGTGACGCCTCAACTATTTCGTTGGGGCATTGATGCAGGGATTGCTCAGAGAAATTTGCGGGTAGTTCTCTATAGTGCGGGCTGGATGGTGGGGGCCGCGATCGCCAGAGGTTTATTCAACTTTGGTCAAAGCTTTTGGGCGGAGGCAGCATCCCAAGGAGTGGCCTATGATTTGCGGAATAAAATTTTTAGTAAGATTCAAAACCTCAGTTTTAGCTACCACGACCAATCGCAAACCTCACAACTACTGACTCGCGTCACCAGCGATATCGAGCAAATTCGCACGTTTTTAAGCACCAGCTTGATGCAGGTCATTAGTGCGATCGTGACATTAGTGAGCGTCGCTGTAATTTTGCTGCTGATGAATTGGCGATTGGCACTGATTACGCTGACTGTGGTGCCGATGGCGGGATGGCTGATGGCCCAATTCCTCAGCAAAACGAGTAGCTTATTTGGGCAAGTGCAACAGCAACTCGGTGATTTGAATGCAGTATTGCAGGAGAACTTGTTTGGCGTGCGAGTGGTGAAAGCGTTTGTGCGCGAGTCTACCGAAACGGCACGCTACACAACGCTGAATGACGCTTTGGTCAAGACCAACATGAAGACCATTCGCGCCATTCACGACACGTTTCCTTTTATCTTTTTGCTGAGTAATTTAGTCACCGTAGTTGTCGTGGGCTACGGCGGTGCAGCGGTGATTGGCGGGCGCTTCTCGATTGGAGAACTAGTCGCGTTCAACTCCTACTTGCTCCTGATTCTGCAACCGATTCTGTTGATTGGTTTTGCCGCCCCTGCGATCGCCCAAGCTGCTGCCTCGGCGGAACGAGTGTATGAGGTAGTAGATGCCAGAATTGAGATTCGCGATCGCCCCCATGCCAGCTTGTTTGACAGTTGCGTGGGCAGAATCACCTTTGAGCATGTTTTCTTCCGCTATCCCGGAGCTACAACCGAAGCCCTAAAAGGCGTTTCTTTTGAAACCAAACCCAAAGAACTGATTGCAATTTTGGGCATGACGGGTTCTGGCAAAAGCACCATCATGAACCTGTTACCGCGTTTCTATGATGTAACCTCTGGCTCAATCCGGATTGATGGTCGAGATGTGCGAGACTTCACCCTAGAAAGTCTGCGATCGCACATTGGCATTGTCTTCCAAGAAACCACACTATTCTCTGGCACTCTCTACAAAAACATTGCCTATGCCAAACCAGATGCAACTCTAGAAGAAGTGATTGAGGTGGCAAAAACCGCCCAAATGCACGACTTTATCACCAGCCTGCCGGATGGTTACGAAACCATTGTGGGAGAACGTGGCGTAGGCTTATCGGGAGGCCAAAAACAACGGATTGCGATCGCCCGAACTCTCCTGACTGACTACAAAATCCTCATCCTAGATGACAGCACCTCTGCCGTCGATGCCAAAACTGCCGCCCAGATCCAAACGGAACTTGATAACCTGATGCGCCAAAAAGCTTGCACAACTTTTGTGATTGCCCAACGCATTAGTACTGTCCAGAACGCCGATCGCATTTTACTCATGGATAAAGGCAGATTAGTCGCCCAAGGAACTCATGAGGAGCTGATGTTCAATAGTCCCCTCTACGGAGCAATTTTAGAGTCTCAGGTTAAGCAAAAGGAGAGAGTATGACAAGTGCAGGGCCAGTTGTCGCAGCGGAGCAAAAGGCGAGCCGTCAGCTCTCAACCTTGCAGCGCTTTCTGCAGTATCTTCGACCTTATAAAAAAGAGGTTCCGATCGCTCTCCTTTTAGTAGCGATCGGCGCTGCAACTCAGTCTATTGGCCCGTTCCTCATTGGTTGGTCAATCGACAACCTCATCATCCAAGGAAATCTATCAGGATTGCTGTTGATGCTAGCATTGCTAGCGTTAATTTATATCCTGGGCATCACAGCGATCCGAGGTCAGATCTTGCGGGTGGGCTGGATTATGCAGCGATTGCTGGGTCAACTTCGCCAAGATATTTTCACCAAGATTCAGAGTCTCCCGATCAGCTTTTTCGATCGCAGTGAAGCGGGCGATTTGATGAGCCGTCTGCTAAATGATGTGAACACCGTGAATCAGGCATTTGGCCAGACGATCGCGCAAATGCTGGGTAACACATTCAGCTTGTTCGGCATCATTATTGCCATGTTCTCGATCAACTTCAAGTTAGGGTTATTGAGCAATCTAGCAGTGCCCCTGATGATCTTTACCACTAGCTTTTTTGCGCGCTGGGCCAGAGCTAGGTTCCGCGTCACCCGCCAGACCATTGGCGATCTCTCTGCCAAGTTAGAAGAAGGCATCACCAGTGTCCGAGAAGCCCAAGCCTTTAACCGTGTAGAGCTGAATATTGCAGAGTTTGATTTGGTAAATGCGGCTAACCGGGATGCCAATGTCCAAGCGGTCGCGATTACTGCGGCGTTTCTCCCCTCCATCGATTTTCTCAATACATTGGCGACGGCTGCGGTATTGGCTTATGGCGGTTACTTAGCAGTAACTGGAGCTGCCACTGTGGGAGTCGTTACGGCTTTCTTGCTGTATGTGCAACAGTTCTTTCGCCCTATTCAAATTCTCAGCCAGTTTTATACTCAAGCACAATCAGCCCTAGCAGGTTTGGAGCGGATCTTTTTGCTACTCGATGAACCCTCCCAACTCCAGGACGCTCCTGACGCTACAGAAATGCCACCGATTCAGGGAGAAGTGGCTTTTGAAAATGTCGCCTTCGGTTATAGCCCCAGTCAATTAGTGCTAAAGGAAGTCCATCTCTGTGCCAAACCAGGCCAAATGATTGCTTTGGTGGGGCCAACGGGAGCAGGGAAGAGTACAATTATTAACTTGATTCTGCGCTTCTATGATGTGACGGGTGGGGCAGTCAAAATTGATGGAGTAGATATCCGTAGTGTCACCCAAGCCAGCCTGCGCCGCCAGATTGGCATCGTTTTGCAAGACAATATTCTCTTCAGCGGCACTGTGGCAGAGAACATTGCTTTTGGTTCTCCTCATGCGACTCAAGCAGATATTGAAGCTGCTGCTCAACTCGCGAATGTGCATGAGTTTGTCATCTCCCTACCCCAGGGATACTCAACCCAATTAGGAGAGCGAGGAGCACCCCTCAGCCAAGGACAACGGCAACTAGTCAGTATTGCTCGTGCTGTCTTGATCAACCCCCGAATTCTAATTCTCGATGAAGCCACCAGCAGCATTGACACCCGCACTGAAGCTTTAGTCCAAGATGCGATCGCCCGTCTCCTAAAGGGTCGTACCAGTTTCGTGATCGCCCATCGCCTCAGCACTGTCACCCAAGCCGATCAAGTTCTAGTGATTCAGCAGGGACAAATTGTAGAATCTGGCACTCATGCCGAACTAATCGCTCAACAAGGTATCTACGCCAACCTCTACGCCCTCCAACTCGGTGCACCCGCAGCAGCCTGATTAATGCTGATCAATGTATTGATCTAAGCTGCATAATTTAAGTAGCGATCAGGAACGGTGCTGCCATGCCGATTGATCTCAACCGCATTGATGCCATTCAAGACTACGACGAGGCGATCGCGGTCTTAGAAGCATTTGTTGCAGAGCTGACCAGAGAATTTGCTAGGTCTAGGGTGTGGTAACAAACCAATCAATCAGCTTACGAGCAATGCTTGGCTTGGACGGAACTGGAGGCAAGTTGCGTTTATGAAACCAAGCGGCATCAGTTAACTCTTCTGGTTGCACGACGATCTCGCCACTGACGTAGGTAGCCGTGAAGCCAATCATCAAGGAGTTGGGGAAGGGCCAAGGCTGCGATCCAAAATAACGGATATCCTTGATCTCAATGCCTACTTCTTCTCGTACTTCACGCGCTACAGTCTCTTCCAATGACTCTCCTGGTTCTACAAATCCAGCTAGCACACTGTACATGTTGGATGGAAAGCGAGGAGCCCGCGCTAGTAATACTTCCTCATCCCGCGAGATCAGGACGATCACGGCGGGAGAGAGACGCGGGTAATTCGTTAAACTGCATTTAGGGCAACGCTTTACTCGCTCGGTAGGTAGTTGAGTCGTGGGAGTGCCACAGCAACCACAATACTGATGGGTCCGATCCCACTCCATGATCTGGATTGCCCGACTGCTCACGCTATATAGCTCTTCGCCTAAAGCACCATATAGCTCGCGGAGCCCTCGCACAGCCATATTCTCTGGGATTGCTGTCTCTTGGGGAAGTTCTGCGGAGTAGCAAGGTTGACCGTCTAGGGTGCCGAGAAACTGAGTCCGCACAGGCACTAAGCCGATCGCCGCCAAGTTGATCAGGTGGGGGATTGTGGTGTGAGTACCATTGATCTGAACCAGTAATTTGTTACCCAGAAACGCAAACCACCAAGCAGGGCTAGATTGAACTTCGGGGGCAGCAGTGCCAGGAATAAACGTTCGATGCATAACAGGAGCACATCACGGCCTCTATCCTATCACTGCGATCGCGATGACCTAGCACTCTGAACTAACACGCTACTATGAACTACTATGAATTGGATGAATTGGGCTGTCGTTGCACCACCGCAGTCACAATGCCAATCCCGAACGCTGCGAGGAGAGCAAAACCTAAAAGTAATTGGCTATCCTCGAAGATACCTGCGCCCGCTGCCACCCAAAGCGGTTTAGCGACGAGAATGCTGAAGACTAAAGCCAGCAAATAGCTGTGCCAGCGCACTTGAGTCAGGCCAACGCCGTAGGCAGCAAAATCAAATAAGCCAGTCATAAGAAAACCCGTCATCAGGAAAAAGTTGCGCTCTAAATGGCGTTGAGCCAGACGATCGACTTTCTCCATAAATTGCTGCCCGACAAATCGCTCCACCAAGCTGCGTCCATAACGACGGGCAATGTAGAAATTGAAGGTACAAGAAGCTAAATCTGCTAAGGCTACAATCAGCAGCCCTTCAGCAAAGCCAAACAGGCCGCCTGCCAAAATGGCGTAGGCCGTTCCCGGCAGCACTGGCAAGATGATGCTAGTAAAGCGCAGTGCAAATACGATCGCAGGTGCCCAAACTCCAAATTGATCCACCTGCTGACGAATTCGCTCAATTCCCACTTGGTTGAGTAGGCCGATCGCTAAAACAATCAGAACTCCGATTAGCACCCAGCGCAGTAGGTTGATCCATTTGTTCTTCATACAGCGTTCCCTTCTCAGACTTTACATGGTGGCATAAAAGCACCCTGGATCGGACTGAAAGCGCGATCGCTAAGATGAGCCGCTCGGAGGATTTATGAGAAAGGGTAAGCCGCCTATGTTGATTTGTGACATCTGCAACAGAAAGTTGATGCGACATCGGAAATCATGTTAATTATAAAGAAAATCTTAAGGGGTGGAGGATGCAATGATGACTCCCAAAATGATGCGTCAGCTCTGGAGCTTAGTGGACACGACACAAGTCAGCACTCTGCTGCAATTTGATGATTCTGCCTTGGCGCAGTTACTCCTCAAGCAACTCACCGCAGAGCAGCCCATTGATGCTCAAACCGCCCGCAGCCTCAATACTTACATTCAAGCGAAGTTGCCTTTAATTCGTGATACCGCTGAAAGCCGCCTCTGTGCTCGGTAAAGTCATCCATTGGCGTTTGCGACAACAGCACCGATTATCCAGCCCCTTTGCGGACTTCATTTAAATAAATATATTTATGCATTCCTGGTTCGGCGTCGCTTTGGTAGCGTATTTGATCGGAGCCGCGATCGAAGGAATTACTACTGCCAACCAGCTCTCCCATTTGGTTCCAGAACTCTTAAAAGGCACACAAGAGAAGCCCGCAGAGTGTCCTGAAACACCTGTAGAAGTTTTACAAGTTTTTTTAGTCATTACCGCTGTCAGTGTGGGTGGAGCCTTTTTCTGGCCCTGTCGCTTGTTGCACCGCTCTATCAAAGAACAACATCACAGCTAGGCCCGCCCATACTGGGTTGGAGTAGAAACATGCTGGGCTCATGCTGGGCTAGAAACGGTAAGGCTCAACTCAAGATTTACCCAAAACATAGGGCAGAAAAGCCCGTCGAACTTCCGAAGCTCCCCGTAAACTTGGCTCGATGGTGGCGGTGAACCATGAGGGGTCACCCGTCAAAAAGTGAGCATGGATGTCTACTAACTGCCCATAGCGCGTCGCAATTTCTTGGATAGCTGTGTTGATACGTCGAAGATTAGTGCGGGCGATCGCCGGATCAACTCCTGAAAAGTTGCGCTGATCATCTCCTAGAGTGGGGTCGTACACATTACCTAACAAAATCGGACGAATCGGCAACTGTTGCACAAAGGTGTCAAGGTCATTAGCAAATGTGGTGATCCCTGGACCCGAATCACGAATTAGTCCTCCTAGCAAATCATTGCCACCAATGGTAATCAACGCGATCGCCTGACCTTCAACCTGTAATCCCTGCACTTGAGATGGTAGCCATCTGACGGTTGCCCCATCCTGCGCCCGATGCTCTAGGCGAGCTGTTCCTTGTGACTGCAAATCCTGACCTTGGAATTCGGGAAACAGGCGATCGTCATTACGCACTAGCAGTTGCCCTGGATGCACTCCGTACTCGTTGTACCGCCCACAATCTAAAATCGAATCGCCAAAGGTGTAGAGAGTTACCATTGCTTGCTCACGCCTAACACAACCAAGAAGAGCCAGAACTCCTGCCTCTCCAGCGATCGTCCGGATAAACTGTCGTCGCGTCGATCGAAATGGAGTCATCATAGTCTCCTCCAGACTGACATTAACATGGGAGGTAAAAGAGGAGATTGATCAGAAGATAGATTTATCCGCGTCACGCCCAATGATGATCACACTGGATGCTTAGAGAAGTGAGCATCTATCTTCATCCACCCCGACTCGCGCAGGAATCTAGCAAGGTCCTTAAGAAATCCGCATCACGTCCATTATCTGTTTTAGTGTATTGGGCGGGATCAGGATTCACTAAAACTTCAGCGGTCGCTATACCTGCTGGCGCTGGTTCAAAACGAACCTTAAAGACACAAAGACAAGTCCAACTAAGATGCAGATAGAGCCAGGGAGATTCATAGAAAACAAACTATTTATTCTCCATCGCCTCTGGAATTACCCCACCGATAAGCTTACCGAACTCATCTTGTGAGTAAATCTTTTCGCCTGAAAGGGATGCAGATACAGCGGGCATAGATTGAATTGTTCAATCCTCTCGCTTAGCAGTTCTCATAGTCTTAATTTGGTTCCTTGTACTCAATATATTAACTCAAGTACTTGAAAATTCTTGCTTAGTAAGACAAGTCGCAGTAAAGGGTTTAACACTTACTATTTTAATCACATTGAATGTATTTAAAGATTTTGCAGAAATTAATACGTTTTAGTTGTCGGTAAGACATTACTTTAGAGTTCTCTATGGGATGTTTGGCCTTAGATGTCTTCAGTCGGGTTCATTTTTGAATCGTAGGTTGAAGACATTGGAATAGTTGCGAAGAGTTTGTCAAAAACACCTACTCCAGCAGCTTTCTCCGTTTTTCAATAATTAGCTGACTGCTATATGCGCAGCTAATGTTGCAAATCAGTAAGAGTGCCCCCAATCATCCTTAAAAGTAATGTCAAAAGAGCAGCATCTATCAATTGACCATTTCCAGAAAGACTCAACTTCCCAAGTTCTTCCAAGCTTACCTCTCTTGAGTAGCCATAAGTCTGGATGGAACAATGTTTGTCTAGCGCAATACTGCGAACCAGCTTGGGAACTACCGGAAATGTGTAGCTCTCAACATATGATTATTATTTATGCTCCGAAAAAGACGACCAATGTAGAATTTTCTACTGAAGGCTGTTTGACGAAGCTACAGTATCACCCAAGTGATCATATAAAGGGCTGTGTTGGGAGCGTACCTGCAAGCCTACCTTTCAAACTTGCTTGGGATCAGGAAATTTCAAGTACTCATCTTTATCTTGAGCCTACATTTGTTTCTCATGTAGCTCATGAAACAGTTAATCCCGATCGCGTTGAGATTTTGTTTGAAGCAAAGAGACCTGATCTTTTAATCTACCACATTGGTCAGGCACTGACAGCCGCACTGGAATTTGATGGTAGTAGAAGTGGCTTCTATGCAGATTCGATGGCAATTGCACTATCAGCTCATTTACTTCAACACTACTCAACTCGCAAGCCTAAGCTGCGAGAATATGAAGATGGTTTATCTACATACAAATTAAACCAAGCGATCGCTTATATGAATGATCATTTAAGTGAAAAAGTGTCTCTGGCGGCGATCGCGGCTGAATTGAATATGAGCCAGTATTATTTCTGCCATCTCTTTAAACAGTCCGCTGGTATGAGCCCCTATCACTATCTGACGCAACAACGAATAGAACGAGCAAAGCAGTTGTTAAAAGAACCAAGATGGACAATTACGGAGGTGGCGCTAGAATGCGGATTTACTACTCAAAGCCAGTTGGCTAAGAATTTTCGTCAATATACGGGGGTTTCACCTAAACAGTTTCGAAAAAAATAACAAGATTGTGCTCAAAACCGCAAGAAAATGTTTGACCTCCAATGCCGAGACTGACTACCTTTATTCTAGCGTCTGGTCAACTTGCTTCATTGAAATTCATTGCAGCTGCTAAGGATCTTAAAGATATGAAGTTTAGACAAGTACCTTTCTTTCTTGATTGGAGAAATAAACTAGGTGAAAAGATCAGGTTAGTTGTAGGAATAATTCTAGTGATTCTTACTATGAGCTTCATGATGACACTTAACAGTTTCAACATGGCTGTTGCTCAGGATCAAGATTATCAAAAGCTATGTAGTGGTTTTGTTGATGGTAACTACCGCGATAGCATTTCAGTTCCTTTTACTTGGAAAATCCCTGCTTGCCAGAGGTATGCAGAAAGCATAGGTGCAGATTACTATCAACTGGGTTGTCTTAGCCCTAACGGGTTTTCTTGGGGGGAACCGAACGGTGGTCCTCCAGGCAGAAATAGGTGTGAGTGGTCCTACTAAAGACTAGTGGGTGGGGCGTTCAAAATGATGAGAGCATTTTACTTTTGCAGCCCAAATCTCTATCCTGTGATTCTTCTCCTGGCTCGCGATAAGAAAGATCGTTAATAACATTAGGGTCAAAAGATTAACGTTAGTAAGAATAAATTACAGTCCTCTCTATTGGCGGCGTATTCAGTGTTTAACTTCAGCACACTCCATAAGAATTTGAGGCCTAGTATAGGTAAGCCAGTAGCTTTTCTTCTACTTGTCATTGCTACTATCTTCACCCTTCTGATCTTAAATAGTGCCCCCCTAACAGCTCAATCTTCTCATTATAATTTTATTCCTCAAGGAGAGAGTGACGAGCTAATAGCTCAGTTGGCTCTACCTGCCTCCCTGATAGTAGGTAGTGTTATCTCTGCGCCTGCGCCATTAAGGGGTCAAAAGAATCGTTCAAGTGGAAATTTTAGTGTTGCATCTACTAGTGGTAAGCTCTACTGGGCGGTTCTTGAGAATGGAATTCCAAATCCTATGATCTCCTTCAATGTAATGCAAGACCGATCGATGGCAAGAGATCCTGTTCTCTATAGAGGTCTGCATGATACTGCAACGACAGGACCACTTCCAACCCGCTCCATTTACATTGCTAACCCAAGTGGAGCCAGAAGAAATTTTCAAGTCCTAGTGTATAAAGGCTTGCGCTAGTCCGTTAGTTAAAGACACAGTGCAAATCCCTGAGCCAAAAGTACAACGCTGATCTCATGGATTAATTCTAACTTTATATGTAGGGGTTTTACATGTTCTACTTTAGGTTGCTTTGTAACAACTGGAAACATAATGCACCAAGTTTAGTAGTCGCCTTTTTGGCCTTGATTACTGTTCCTACTCTGCTTATGCTTCTTGGTAACACACTGGTAGCTATGTCTGCTCAACCTAATCTGTACAACACCGCTTTCCTAGAAGGAAGTGAAAAATTGCTGGCTCAGTCAGTACCCATAGCTGCTGTGGTTTCTGCTCCTAGACCTCTACGTTTTCAGAAAAATCGTTCAAGTGCAAATTTTAGTGTTGTATCTCCTAGAGGTAGTCGCCTACGATGGGTAGTCCTTGAGAACGGCGTTCCAAATCGCAATATCCGTTTTAGTTTGAAGGAAGACCGATCCGTTGCAACTGATCCTGTCATTTATATAGGTGTGCGTCATGGTTCCATCACACGAAGTATTTTAGTTCGCTCCATCTACATAGCTGATCCAACTGGAGCTAGGGGTAATTTTCAAGTTGCAGTTTACGAGATTCCTTAATACTTTGATTTTGAACAGAGAGTGATTTGTTCCAGCAGGCTTATAGATTGTAGAACTAGGCCCAAGAACTAACACATACGGAGTGTTAGAGTTTGTGCCTTAGCTCAAGTTGTTAAGAGTCACGATTGCTTTGTCTCAGTGAAGAGGCAATCGCAAACCCTCACAATTTTTTGCTAGAACAGAATAGCAGGCCCATTTTTCAGGTTCCATGACTGCCACAGGCATCAACCCTTATCTAGCTGACAACTTTGCCCCGATCCGTAGCGAAATTACCGTCGAAGACCTCCCAGTGCTGGGAGAACTTCCGACTGACCTCAACGGCATGTTTGTCCGCAATGGTCCCAACCCGCAATTTCCGCCCCTCGGTCGCTACCATTGGTTCGATGGGGATGGGATGTTGCATGGGGTACAGATTCAAAATGGCAAAGCCAGCTACCGCAACCGCTACATCCGCACGATGGGATATGAAGCCGAGCGAGCAGCAGGCAAAGCCTTGTGGGGTGGCATGTTGGAACCCACACCTCCCAACAATCCCTATGGCCCTGTCAAGAACGCTGCTAATACTGCCCTAGTCTGGCATCGCGATCGCCTACTCGCCACTTGGGAAGGAGGCGCACCCCACGCCGTTACGGTACCTGAGCTAGACACCATTGGCCCCCATACCTACCAGGGTAAGCTTACTTCTGCCTGCACAGCTCACCCCAAAGTAGACCCCGTAACGGGTGAGATGTTGTTCTTTGGCTACTCTCTATTTCAACCGCCCTATTTGAAATACAGTGTTGTTTCTCCTGAAGGCGAGCTGGTTCGTACTGTTCCTATCGACTTGCCTGTGGGTGTGATGATGCATGACTTTGCCATCACTGAGCACTACACGATTTTTCTTGATTTACCCATGGAGTTCCGTCTGGAACGGATGCAGCAGGGACAACCTCCCTTGGTATTTCGGCGCGATCGCCCTAGTCGCTTTGGCATCCTGCCCCGTCATGGAGACAACAGTTCTATTCGTTGGTTTGAAGCTCCCAGCTGCTATATCTTCCACACGCTCAATGCTTATGAATCCGGCAATGAAGTGATTTTACTGGCCTGTCGGATGAGCGAGGTAGATGTCCTCGGTGCTGCCGATTCACCTATGCATGACGAGAGTGACCTCTCTCAGGATGATTCTGCTGCTCCTTGTCTGTATCGTTGGCGCTTCAACCCCAAAACAGGTGAGGTTCATGAGGAGAAAGTGAGCGAGCTCCCTGGCGAATTTCCTCGGATTAACGAGCACTATACAGGTCGCCCAAACCGCTATGGTTATTTAGCGAAAAGCGCTCAGGGTTCTATGCCCCGGTTCGATGGTTTCATTAAATATGACTTCACGACTGGAGCGACCCAAGTTCATGAATTTGGCAGAGGACGTTATGGCGGTGAAGGTGTTTTTGTACCCCGACCTAACGCTACGGCTGAGGATGATGGCTGGCTGATGACCTATGTGCATGACCAGACCACAGACACCTCCGAATTAGTGATGATTAACGCTCAGGATTTCGCTGGAGAAACTGTTGCCCGTATCCCTCTACCGCAGCGAGTTCCCTACGGGTTTCATGGCATTTGGGTTCCATAAACTCATTAGATCTGGCTTCATTCAGGCTGCGATTGCCATGAGGATGACATTGACTGAAAGTTAGACCTAAAATGAGGCATCACTTTAATCAAAGTTGATTTAACAGGATTTAATGCAAAAAGTATCATCTCCGCCCTCCACTTTAATCGCTGCTGGTTTTCATGCTCTTTCCGATCCGCTGCGTCTCCAGGTTTTGGATTTGCTCAGAAGTCAAGAGCTTTGCGTTTGCGATCTCTGTGAGGCTTTAGCAGTCAGCCAATCCAAGCTGTCTTTTCATCTAAAGGCGTTGAAGGAGGCGCAACTTGTCCAAGCCAGGCAGGAGGGACGCTGGATTTATTACAGTCTCAACTTGCCTCAGTTCGTAGTTTTAGAACAATATCTATCCGAGTTTCGTCGTTTCAGCCCGATCTTACCTGCTCGCAGTTGTCGAGATAACGCTTAACTCCTATCGAACTTACTTTGAGCCATATCGTTGCAAGTCTATCAGTAACAAAACCTGCTTGACATATCAATTTTTATTGAAATAATGGATATAGTTTCGGTATTAAGTTGGGCATGCGGGCAGCAAAGACTGTGTCAAAGCCAAGGCAATGGAAAACAAAGCACTTGACACTTTTTGCCTGTCGGCGGGAAGCGATCGCGGAAGCGGTAGGGACGTTTATTCTGGTGTTTGCGGGCACTGGAGCTGTCATGGTGAACCAGATCAGCGATGGTGCCGTGACTCACCTCGGCGTTAGTTTTGTCTTTGGTGCCGTTGTCGCTGCCTTGATCTATACGCTGGGGCACATTAGTGGAGCGCACTTTAACCCCGCCGTCACGCTAGCATTCTGGGCCAGCGGCTTCTTCCCCCGCAAGCATGTCATAGCTTATATTCTGGCTCAGTCTTTCGGTGCCGTGGTTGCCTCAGTCGCACTGCTAGCCTCCTTGGGGCCAGTCGCTAACTTAGGAGCAACACTCCCCTTAAACGACAATTGGCTGCAATCGTTAGTGCTGGAAACGATTTTGACCTTTATTCTCATGTTCGTGATTCTGGGGTCTGGTCTTGATCGCCGGGCTCCCATTGGTTTTGCGGGAGTAGCTATTGGACTAACGGTGGGACTAGAAGCCGCCTTTATGGGACCGATTACAGGAGCCAGCATGAACCCAGTGCGATCGCTTGGCCCCGCTTTGGTTTCGGGTCTATGGCAACATCATTGGTTGTATTGGGTGGCTCCCATCTTGGGCGCACAATTGGCTGTCTTAATCTACCGTCAGTTGTCTAACAACTTTCAAGACATCATTCGAGATATTACCTAGTGCTTCGCTCCATCAGATTTGTGGTGTTGGGCGGGCGAAGCCCGCCCAACACCAACCAGCAAAATTAATGTGGTGACTTCCTAAAAACACTATTGAATTGGAGCAACTTGCGATGAAACGTGTGATGTTTGTGTGCAAAAAGAACTCTGCCCGTTCTCAAATGGCTGAAGGCTTTGCCAAAAATTTAGGTCAGGGAGTCCTAGAAGTGACGAGTTCAGGGTTAGAGGCCAGCCAAGTACGGCCAGAGGCGATCGCAACAATGCAAGAGATTGGGATTGATATTAGCGATCAAACTTCTGATGCTTTAAGTGACTTCAATCCAAATAATTTTGATGTGGTGATCTCCCTCTGTGGTTGTGGTGTGAACTTGCCACCTGAATGGGTAACAAGGGAAGTCTTCGAAGACTGGCAGCTAGATGACCCAGCCGAGCAGCCTGAGATCTTCCCAAGAGTCCGAGATGAAATTAAAGTACGGGTGACTCAGCTAGTCGCATCCCTGAAGGAAGCAACTGCACCTCTTGGATAGTGATTTACCTAACTATTTCGTCTTTATTTAGAACAGCCACATCTCTATGACATCCTTCGATCATCCCCCTAGAATCTTGTTCTTGTATGGTTCCTTGCGCGATCGCTCCTATAGCCGCTTGTTAGCAGAAGAGGCCGCTCGGATTATTCAAGAATTTGGGGCTGAGGTAAAATTTTTCGATCCGCGAGAACTCCCTATTTATGGCAGCGTGCCGGATACCCACCCCAAAGTGCAGGAATTGCGAGAGTTGAGCCAGTGGTCGGAAGGCCAAGTTTGGTCTAGCCCAGAGATGCACGGTCAGATTACGGGCATTCTGAAAAACCAAATTGACTGGATTCCCCTCAGTATTGGAGCCGTTCGCCCCACCCAAGGGAGAACTTTGGCGGTGATGCAGGTGAGTGGTGGGTCTCAATCTTTCAACGCTGTTAATACGATGCGGCTGCTTGGTCGCTGGATGCGGATGTTCACCATTCCCAATCAGTCTTCAGTTGCCAAAGCCTATCAGGAATTCAATGAAGATGGCACCATGAAAGATTCGCCCTACCGCGATCGCGTGGTGGATGTGATGGAAGAACTTTATAAGTTCACTCTACTACTACGACATCAGGTAGATTACCTCACCGATCGCTACAGTGAGCGCAAGGAAAAAGCTGCTAAGCAAGTCGCTGAAGTGGCGAACCAAGCCTTAGAAGCGACTCGTTAGGATAAGTTGCGTCGGTATAGCCACCGCGATCTCTCAGCAAATTTCTAGTTGAATCAAACTCTATAAATCTCGTAAAGCCTTCCGCTATCTTGGTTGGGCAGGCTTAGGTGGTCTTGAGGCTCTCGTTAAATTTCTGAGAGCCTCATTTTGTTGTGTAACAACTTAGATTCTTTATTAATAAATGTTGCAGCTCTTTGATCCCATTGCTAGCTTGTGAAAGTTCTGTTTCTCACCGAGGTTCCTCTCGTATTTCAAGACTTGCCGAGAAGATAACTTTAGGGAGTTATTTGGTTCGGTATCAGCTCACAACAAGACCTCAATTTTGGAGGCTTTGGTTATGGATATTCAAGGAAAAACAGCCCTTGTGACTGGGGCTTCTCGCGGGATTGGTCGTGCGATCGCTTTGGAACTCGCTCAGCAAGGGATCAAACGATTGCTCCTAGTGGCCCGTGATCAACAACGGTTAGCAGCGATCGCCACAGAGATTGAAGCGCTGGATGTAGAAGTTGTAACTTTGGCTCTAGATCTATCTCAACCTGTAGCAGTCAGCATTGCGATCGCTCAAGCTTGGCGAGATCATGGCCCGATTCATCTGTTGGTCAACTGTGCTGGCATTGCCCATCAAGTGCCTTTTTTGCAGTCGAAGCTAGCAAATGTCCAGGACGAGATCGCTGTCAATCTAGTGGGGATGTATACCATTACTCGTCTGATTGCCCGACGCATGGCCGCCCAGCGACAAGGACAAATTGTGAATGTTTCTAGCTTGATGGGCAAGGTCGCGGCCCCAACAATGGCTACCTATTCCGCCACCAAGTTTGCAATTTTAGGATTCACTCAAGCCTTAAGGGGTGAGTTAATGGCTTACAACGTTCAGGTAGCAGCCTTGTTACCCTCTCTGACGGAAACAGACATGGTCCGAGACCTCCACTGGTTCCGCTGGGCCGTTCCCATGACTCCCCAGCAAGTAGCGCGGTCATTGGTGACTGGGCTTCGTAAGGAATCTGCTGAGATCTTAGTCGGATGGCAAGGTCATTTAGTCGCCTGGTGCCAACGGATTGCGCCTGGATTATTAGAGAAGATTCTGCTAATCTCGGCTCCATTGCCGCGCCGGGGATATCCCATGCAACATATCCCTGCTACGGATAGTTCAGCAGAACTCTAATCTCTAAGCTAGCCCCAAGTGCTAGGAAATGTATCCTAATGCTTGGGGCTAGCTATGCTCTAGACAGAAGCTTCGTACAAGGCAAAAGTCTTGGCTGGAATCTCGGCTGACTCATGAGCTGTCAGCTTTTCTGGCAGAGTCGAACTAGATCCTAGCCATTTGGGTTCAGAGCTATCGAGAATCTTTCGCCAGTTTTGGCTATGTGGATCTGCCTCAAAGCTAGCAGCGCGATCGCCAAAGTTGATTACATAAAAAACTTGGCTCCCCTCTGCATAGCGATGCATCAGGATCAACTTATCAGTTTCGCGGCTAGAAACTTCTAAGCAATGTTTATCAAGCTGCTTCAGCGCAGGAATGGTGCGGCGTAGGGTGATTAAATGGTGATGGAACTCCCACAACACCTGATGTTTCCCTGTATATTGCTGTTCCCAATTCAGCTTGCTTTTTTGAAATGGTTCTGGAGACTGCGGATCGTAAGGATCTCCAGCCATTCCTACTTTCTCAAACTCTTCTTCCTTCGATCGCTGCACCATCTGAATTAGTTCTGGGTCAGAATGACTGATGAAGTAGAAGAAGGGCGCTTCCTCGCCATATTCTTCGCCCATGAACAACATCGGGAGATAAGGAGAGAGCAGAATTGTCCCTGCTGCTAACTTTAGCCCCTCAAAAGAGGTGAGTTTTGGCAATCTTTCAGCCAATATTCGATTGCCTACTTGATCATGACTTTGGATATAGACAATAAACTTCTCAGCAAGTTCAGCCGCCGATGAATTGCCGTGGCGACGCTTACGGTGGGGTGCGTACTGTCCGGAATAAACAAAGCCTTCCCGCAAAGATTTTTCTAAATCCTGACATCGGCCAAAATCCTGGTAATAGTGCTGCTGCTCCCCCGTTAACAGGGTATGTAGGGAATGGTGAAAGTCATCACACCACTGAGCATCAAGTGCGTAACCACCTTGTTCTTTGGAGCGAATAATCCGTACGTCGTTCAAGTCACTCTCGGCAATTAAAAAGAGTCTTCTTCCCTGTTGCTGAGAGAGAACTTCGACGCGATCGCTCAATTCATCCAAGAAGGGTTTAGCACCGAGATCAAAAATGCCCTGGACTGCATCTAAGCGCAAGCCATCAATGTGAAATGTCTCCAACCAATACAAAGCATTGTCGAGGAAGTAATCAGTGACACCATCGCTGTAAGCGCCGTCAAAGTTGAGGGCTTCTCCCCAATCTCCGCCATATTTTTTCGTGAAGTAAGGGCCGAAGTCACCCAAGTAGTTCCCTTCTGGTCCCACATGGTTATAGACTACATCCAATATCACGGCTAACCCTGCTTGATGGCAGGCATCGACTAAGTGCTTGAAGCCCTCTGGCCCACCGTAGGAATTTTGCACTGCGTAAGGATATACCCCGTCATAACCCCAATTTCGCTCACCGGGGAATTGCGCCACGGGCATGATCTCAATCGCGGTAATGCCGAGTTCTTTTAAGCGAGGAAGATGGGCGATCGCGGCTTCAAAGGTACCTTCAGGCGTGAAGGTGCCGATATGTAGCTCATAGATGATCAAGTCTTCCTGAGCGATTCCTGTCCAACCTCCGTCGGTCCAAGCAAAGGCAGACTGTTCTATCACCGCTGATGGACCGTGCACTCCTTCGGGTTGGAAATAAGAGGCTGGATCAGGGCGATCGCTCTCACCATCCAATTGATAGACATAGCGTGTTCCTGGTGTGACTCCTTCAGCCACTACCTGCCAGTAACCGTATTCCAGCGGCTGCATGGGTAGCACTTGCTCGTTAGGAGACCAAATCTTTACAGCAACTTTTTCGCGCAACGGTGCCCAAACGGTAAACTGACACCGAGCGTCATTTAGGTAATGAGCGCCTACTTTCACAATGAGGGATTTCCTGTATTGATGTTTCTGATTATGATTCGCGTCCAGAAGACCAAGTATCGCGCCACTTCACGGTGCCTTCGCTGGCAATGACCCAACGGCGTGAGACAATGTTTTCCCGGATGGGTGACTGGCCTTCGCGTAGCAAAACATATTTGTAATTAATCAGCTTGCCAGCACTTTCATCAAACGGAATTTCGCCAAACCAGGTGTTGGTGTTGATGTACTCCAAGGGATAGGCTTTCGCAATATCCCAGTTACCCAGTTCTGGGCAGTCACCAATTACGGCAATTCGCTCACCCAGCTTGGTTTGTACACCGTTGAGTTGCGCCCGCACAATGGTTTGTCCCTTCACTCGCTCGCCCACATGACTCAATACGATGACATCACGAGGTTCTAGTTCTAAATTGATTAGTTTGCCATCTACTACCTCAAACTTGCGTCGGGTCAGAATGCAGGTATGTTCACCATCGGGTAAATCGGTGATGACCTCTGGCACTTGGCTGGTTTCACCCCGATTCATCGCTACGAAACAAACAGAATCACGGTAACGCCGGATATAACAATAAACATTGGGTGTGAGATATCTTTGCCACTGCCCCCCCATTGACACCGCAGGGTTGAGGCGACGCAAACCAGACAGCAAACGGATATCCCGATATAGCGGTGTATCGGTATCCCACTGGCTCATCATGGGACGGTTGTAAGGATCATCGCCACCATTGGTATCATCATGTAGATACTGCTCAGTGCCGTAGTAGATGCAAGGAATTCCCCGACAAGTCATGATTAGAGCGATCGCCACCCTCACCAGATCTGGATCTGAATTAAGGCTTTGAAAGCGTGGCATGTCGTGATTATCAATAAAGGTAATCAGTTCATTTGCACCCTTATAGCGATGATCAAGGTCAAAAATAGTTTGAATCTCTTGAAACCCTAGATCTGATCCCTGTGCCAAGGTGGAGCGAATGGCTAGACAGAGGCCAAAGTCCAGCATGGTCATGCCAGATTCGTTGGCAAACTCAACCGAGCGATCGCTGAATGGACTGCTGAAAATCCACTCGCCAAAGATAAACACATCCGGTTTGTGGCTCAGAATATCGGCGTTGAACTCCTGCCAAAACCAAATGGGCATGTGCTTAACTGTGTCTACCCGTAAAGCATCTACACCTCGATCGAGCCACTGCTTAATCGCTGATTTGATGTAGTTACGGTATTGGATATTGTTTTCATTGAAGGTCGCCAAACCGGATAACTCGCAGTTTTGCACCTGCCATTCATCTTCCCAATTGGTTACTTCACCATAATGGTGATACCAATTGTCTTTATCATCATTGAAGTCGGCAATCTTGATTCCGTCGTCATACAGTTCTCCTTTCTTGCCGCTGAAGTCAGGATTGCTGTGGTTACAGACAATATCGAGCACTAACTTCATTCGGCGCTTGTGCATCTCCTCAATCAAGCGATCGAAGGTAGTATTTCTCGTCTCCTGCGTGTTGTTTAGGGAAGGGTCTTCGCCCTCCGCAATAAAACGAGGGTTGATGCGCTTAAAGTCTTTAGTCCAGTAACCGTGAATTGCTGCTTGTGCTACAAACAGTTCTTCTACCTGCTCAAATAACGGTGTGAGCCAAATTGCCGTCACACCTAGATTTTTCAGATAATCGAGTTTATCAATTACACCCTGAAGATCTCCGCCCCAGTACTTGCCCCAATCTTGCCGTTCTGGATCGTATAGTTCGGCATTGGGACCCTCGCTGTTGTCAGGATCGCCATCATGAAAGCGATCGACCACGATGAAGTAAATAGTTTCCTGGCGGAACTCAATATCCCTGGTGTAGAGAAACTCTAAATCAATTTCACTATCGGGTTTAGGAGCCGCTACTACCAGCGATTCAACTTTCTCCTGAGCATCTGTAACCTCATACTGTTCGGTAGAGAGTTGAGAGGGAGGCGTTGTGACCATAAGATTTTTTATACTTTTATAGATTTTTAATGAATTTTAGCGTCACTAGTCTGTAGAGAATGTAACGAATCAAGTCTCTATTTGTATATCTACCTATGGGTAGGCGATAGATAGAGCTTCTATTAGTAACGATCGCTGCTAAGCAATTTTTGGCTCCCTTATTCTTAGTAGCTCTTAAGGTGGACGTTCACCTAAATCAGAGACAGCTATCCTTCTGAGCATGGCTTGACAAGATCTCTTTTTTGAATGACCAAGGACAGTTATGGTTACGGAAAATCCCATTCAACTACAAAAGCATCTGAAAGGAGTTGACTATTCTGTTATTAAGGAAGACCTAGTAGGCGATCTTGAGTAGGCAACCTCGCATGAACGATATTCAGCGAGTTGGTGACTTGGAGATTGTCCAAGACTTGGAGTTTCAGCGCCGCGCTTGGGCGATACAACGTCTTAGCTGGATTGGGTGGGGGCTAATTGCGGTAGGAGCACTAGCGGGCTTATTCGGCTCAGGTCCCCTTAGTCGAGGTAATGTTAGTAGTCCAAGCGATTCGCTACAGTTGGAGTACGACCGTTTCGGACGCTTCCACGCCCCAGCCAAGCTGAAAATCATCTTGGGAGCAGGCAGTGAACAGAACGGTAAGGTGAAGGTCTGGTTGAGCCGCTCTTACTTGGAGTCAACCGAAGTGCAACAGGTGACTCCGCAGCCAGAGTGGGTGGAAGCAAGCCCCGATCGCCTGACTTATGTTTTTCGCACGACTGCTCTCGATCGCCCTACAGCCGTGACATTTTACTTACAGCCAGATCAAGTAGGTCTGCAAACTGGTCAGGTTGGAGTCGTTACAGGACCAACCCTTAGATTTAATCAATTAATATATCCCTAAATAATGAACTCGGTGCTACGGGCTGTTGTGCTCTACGTTATTTTGATGCTGCTCTTTCGCCTCAGTGGGAAGCGTTCTCTGGCCCAGATTACAACTTTTGATTTTGTGCTGGTATTAATTGTAGGAGAGGCCACGCAGCAAGCACTCTTGGGCGAAGATTTCTCTCTCACCAACGCCTTCTTAGTAATCTTAACTTTGGTTGGTCTGGATACCGTTATGTCCCTCTGGAAACAGCGATCGCCTCAAGTTGAGAAATGGATTGATGGGGTTCCTGTCATCATCGTTGCGGAAGGAAAGCTATTACAGGACCGGATGAAGCAGGCACGAGTAGATGCCGATGACATCCTAGCAGCCGCGCGAGAATTGCATGGATTAGAGCGCATGGATCAAATTAAATATGCCGTTTTAGAACGGAGTGGGGGAATTTCAATTATTCCTAAACCCTAATTTTATGAACTTGGAGATGCTACCGAACTGGAGACAGAGAGGGGTTTGGGGGTCATGCCTAGACGCTGCAACATCTGCTCATCATGGTTATGGTCTGGGTTGGGAGTCGTCAACAAAACTGGTCCTGTAAAGATGGAGTTGGCACCTGCAAAGAAGCAAAGTGCTTGCAACTCATCGCTCATTTGTAAGCGTCCTGCTGAGAGACGCACCATTGCTTGAGGAAACAGAATCCGAGTCGTGGCGATCGTTCTAACTAACTCGATTGAATCTACAGGTGTGGTGTCTTCAAGCGGAGTCCCAGACACCGGAACTAAACAGTTAATCGGGATAGATTCTGGAGTGGGTTCTAGGCCACAAAGCGCCTCTAACAATTCCAGGCGATCGCTCACAGATTCGCCCATACCCAATATGCCACCGCAGCACACAGAAATCCCCGCTTCACTTACCGCCCGAATCGTCTCTAATCGGTCCTGATAAGTACGGGTGGTAATTACTTGCGAATAATAGGAAGGGGAAGTATCCAAATTGTGATTGTACGCAGTCAAACCTGCTGCCTTAAGTTGTTGCGCTTGGTGTGGCTTCAGCATGCCTAAGGTGCAACAAACTTCTATATCCAGGTCGGCAACTTGGCGGACCATCTCTAACACGCGATCGAACAAGGGGCCATCTTTCACTTCTCGCCAAGCAGCACCCATGCAAAAGCGAGTAGCACCATTTGCCTTAGCCACGCGAGCTTCAGCTAGTACCTCTTCAACATTCATGAGGGCTTGAGGTTTGAGATCGGTTTGATTGTGAACGCTCTGGGAGCAGTAAGCACAATCTTCTGGGCACAAACCAGTTTTGATATTGCTGAGCGTGCATAGCTGAACTGCATGCGGATCGTGATGCTCTCGGTGAACCCGTTGGGCCTCAAAGAGGAGATCTGGTAACGGCTGTTGGTAAATCTGGGTAATCCGATCAAGAGTTGCAGACATGGCACACGTCGTAGCGAGATAGTTTCAGAGAGTTGAAGTAATTCACACCCCTAGTAGAGATTATCAGTCTCGATCCAATTTGAGCTACTGAGTGTTGGAGCAGGTTAAATCAGTTCACGGTAGGAGCAGCCACCCAAAGTTAACTTTAGTTAAAAATATCTACCCCAATCTACATGATATTACGCAGAAAACAGGTAATCAGCTAAAATACAATCACATTATTTTTGTGTAATCACAGAAAATATACTGAGATGTACCTGCTCACTAGCGACTGATGGAAGCAATGACAAGCTTACATTGACCTTAATTTACTTGCTGTTGGCGAGCGGCGCTTAAAAACCACAGCTCAACCCTCAATTCAGGTTGACAGGATACTTTTTACCGTGAACAAACCCAATAAATTGAGATTAAGGATTGGAACTTAGCTAGAAATTCTAATCAGGTAGAGCAGTGTGGGGTTTAACCAGAGGCATGAGTTAACTTTCAGGTTTTCGATAACTTGATTTAGCAGGTCGCCGTGAAAACTAAGGTTTTGACAGTTTTAAGCGCAACAGTAGCATCAATCAAATCAGGTCCAGGCTGGAGCTTAGTTGATTGCCCAGAGCCTAGCTCCAACCCTCGCTTGCCAGCAAATCTAGCTGCTAGCAGTTCTACAGGTTCAGCGCTGCTCGTGCGATCGCAGAAAACGGCACAGCCTACTTGCTATGAACTTGAGAAACAATGGTTGTTAGTCCAGAAATATAACGCCTGGCAACCGCGCTGCGTCAGCGGGACCTTTCCTAATCAGCAAGAGTTAGGGATGCGTCTGGCGGCTGAACAGAACTTACGAGTAGAGACAACTAGCTCTCTAACTTACCATCCCGCCTTTGACTGGCAGCTAACAGCATGGCCGACCGATAGCCATACCAGCTTGTCGGATACAGATAGCCTAACGCCTTGTTTAGTTTTAGATCAGGCTGGACAGTACAAAATTCGGTTTGTCGTTGCCGCTCCTGATAACCATCCCCAGCCCGCCCCTACTACTGAAAGAGCCGATCCAGTCATTGTGGGTGATTTCACGATCACAGCTTGCGACGAAGGGATTACCGCAAGTGCGATCGCGCTTGCCAACTTTACAGTCAACGGCACTCCCACACAAACGGCTCAGGAACCATATTTATTTTTGGTAGCCGTTTATGCGGGGTTAGCTTGTTTATGAGGGATGGGTTGCGTTACCGCTCTTGGCCGAGCTTGGGGGCTTCGTTCTGAGCATCTAGAGGAGTATTGCTGCGAGCAAGCCGCCACTTAGAACCATAGTGCTTGGAATAAACCTGGGTAAACTCCGCCCCAAACAACAGAATTTGGGCTGAGTAATAAACCCAAACTAAAACCACTACGAAAGAACCCGCTGCCCCATAGGGAGAGGCAACACCACTATTGCCTAGATAAAGGCCGAGCAGCCACTTACCTACAGTAAACAGTAAAGAAGTGACAATGGCACCATGCCACACATCACCCCAAGGCACTCTGACATCTGGTAGCACTCGGTAAATCAAGCCAAAGAGGAGAGTGATAACCCCGAAGGAAATCACAAAATTGACGAGCTGCCAGAGGATGGCGAGACCAGGGATCAAATGGCCAAAGAAGTTGCCAATCCCTGCCAGCGCCGCACTCGCTACCAAAGAAACTAGTAGCAAAAAGCCAATCACCAGCACCATAGCAAAAGAGGTGGCACGGGCTTTCACCATACCTTTAACACCTTCCTTAGAAGGTGGAATTTCCCAGATGGTATTTAGCGCATCTTGTAGCTGGGCAAAAACGCCGGAAGCTCCCAAAAGCAGTGTCACTACACTGATTACCGTGGCAACGATGCCAGAGGAAGGGTGGGAGGCACTCTGGATCATGGTTTGAATGGCCTCAGCACCTTGTCGGCCAACTAGACCTTGAATTTGTTCGTCTAGTTGGTTACGAGCAGCCTCAGGACCGAAAACGAAGCCCGCGATCGCAATCACAATGACGAGCAGGGGCGCGAGAGAAAACACCGTGTAATATGCCAACGCTGCCGCTAACAAGGGCACTTTATCTGCTTGCCATTCAGTTACCGTATCTTTTAGCAGCGTCCAAACTGCCTTGAGGTTCATCGATGTCACTCCTAAAATTTATTCGCTTTGGTTTCTACTTAGATTTCTTAGATTTCTAAATATTTAACTGCGATCGCAGTGAATAATAGTTATTGGTAAGCAATTAAATAAGGTAAGGGCGCAACGTTGCGCCCCTGGGAAAGTTATCTGATGCTTAGTCAGGCTTGCGATGCCAATTGCCGTCATCGCCCTTCTCGTAGTCTCGCTTCACAGCTGCCCAAGCCACCCGGAAAGCCCGTTCTTCCTCGCCTTCGTATTCGTCAAAAGCGTGGTTAAACGCTGCTAGGAAGATTTCCTGGGCATGGTGAGGCAGGTGATGCTTAACTGCATCGGGTAACTCCTTCACTTCGGTGTAGGGCATAAAATCCCTCCTACATTTCACAAAGTAGATTAAAGTGAGCGCCTCATGTCCCTACGAAAGGAAGCCTAGCGCCAAATACGCTCGCCGTTTTCGTCTACCCGCGCTTGGCGAATCACATCAGAAATTTCTTCAGCATCCTTCACATGATGCAGGGGCTTTTGCGTCCCATCGGGTTCATCCACTACAAAGTAGGTAGGAACGACAATGTGATCCCCAGTGATGTCTGGCGCATCTACTGCAACTTGCTGCGCTTTTTCTTGCAGACTCTTAGAATCATCAATGCGATCGCCAGGGTTAGCCGTTAGATTACCCTTACCTACGCGATCCATTTCCTCTTTCTGCTCTCGCTTTTGTTGCGGATCGACTTCCTCAGGAGTCATCGGTTGATTGATACCTGAAGGATCGGGATAAGATGCAGAATCTTTATTCATATTAAAAATTCCAAAATTTCAAAACTGCAATTAAATGCCTATCCGTAGATTAAAAAAATAGCAGCGCGATCGCCTCCAACCAACGGGATAGCTTATCTGAGTAACAGGGAAGAGATTAGAGAAAGGAGGAGAGAGGAAGGATGAAGGAGCAGGAATGAGGAAGTAGAAGCCAGAGAATAAAAGAGAACGTAGGCTATAGACGTGTCTAAGCTCTCGAAACACTGACAACAAAACTCGTTTGGAGGGGGTCTGGGGGACGCAACCGTCCCTCAGCGGGGGTTTGGGGGCGAGTGCCCCCAAGGCTCGGATTTAGTTAAACCAAAGCATCAACTAAACATCTCAACTACAAATCCCGCCCTAACCTTGTCGCAAAATCCCAAACACAGACGTATAACCGTGTAGAAACGTGCTGCCACCAATCGGCCCAATTTCCCCATTACAAAAGAAACCACTCAAAGGTATATTGCCAAAATAGCGGCTGAATAAATGCGAGTCGAAATTGGCTTCTCCATAAAGCCCCTCACCTCGACCCAAACAAGAAAACATTAAAGCCGCCTCAGAAGTTGGGCTGTCGGAATTTTGTTGGCAATAACGCTCCAGCAAATTGCGGAGATCGTCCGCCGAAGCTTCAGCATCGCGTAAATGAAACCGAATCCGTTGACCAGGCCGTACCCGATCGCCGATCGCGATCGCTCCTACCCTTGGATCAACCCCCAGCACCTGCCGGATCAAAAAATCCCCCTGCTCCAGCGTTTGCTTAAAGGCATTGCGAGCCACCCCCACAAACAACGAATGCTGTGCCAGCGATCGGTCCTCTTCGCTCATCTCTTGGATCAGCTCTTGCAGCACCGTTAGAGGAGTACGGCCTTGACCATTGCTTGCCCCTAGGTCCTCCTCGGTTTGAGCTTCGAGCCCTAGTAAGATATTGCGCTCCCCTTCCGTCACCCGGTAGGTAGGGCCAATGGGCCGACAGCCTTGAGCTACAATCGTTTCCACCACAATTTTGCCGCTGAGAGCGACTCCTACAATGCCCTCTCGTAGGAGTTCGTAATTGCAAAACAGACCGTTGTTACCGCCCATCGCATTGGCACTGGCAAGACCGCCAACCTTAATCGAGCCAGGGTAAGCAAAATCTAGCCCCTGCAACAAATCATTGAGCTTAGAAGACATCGGGTCAACCAACAGAATGAAATGAGGCTGATCCTCTGGCAAGACCCCAATCACTTTTACCCAAGCATCCGGCGAACTATCCAGATCCGGCAATTCCTCCGCTGTCACATGAAAAGCCTGAATCTTCACCTCTGGCAAGTAAGCCAGACTCAAGCTCAGAGCAGGCTCCATCTCCACTTCTTGAGCCTCTCCACTGGAATCAACTCCAATAATGCCACCCCCACTACAGCCGATGAGGGTAGGCACCGACAAACGTTCCTTCAGGAGAGGCATCAGGCGGGAATACTCACTGGCAAAGGCGGCTGAGATGAACAAAATGCCAAAATTCGCTGCAACGCCTAACTGCTCCTGTGCTCGTTCCACCACTTCCTCAATTGCCGCCTCCAAAGAAGAACGAGTTGACAAGGCATTTGCCCATTTCATCCGATCGGCTGTGGGTGCTTCTACCATGACAATTTCCCCTTCTCCAGTGCAGCATCCTTTCCAAAGTTTAGACCGCCACGAGTAGAGGCGATCGCACCTATTTAGCAGGTGTTGGCATCAGGACTTCACCTAATCCCTGTCAACTAGGATACAGGTCTAAGAACGACGAATATTCAGACAACACCAATCCTGCCGCCGCCACAACGTCGCCACAATCCAATCATTTTGCTCCAGCGTATCGGCGATCGGCTTCACCTGGTCCAGCAAAATACCGCTGAGAATCCCCCAAGTAGTCGCTTTAGCCAAAGCCGCCATATCAGGGATCATATCCAAGATGACCTCAGCCAGAATATTACACGTAAAGCCATCCACAGGCCCCTGAGTCATTTGAATCAAGCGATCGAGACTGCCTGTTTCAACCAACAGTCGGTCCGGATCAACCTGATTTAACTCCACATTTTCGTGAACCGAGCGAACCGCTAGCGGATCAATGTCAACCGCGTAAGCTTTCCGCGCTCCCAACAACACTGCCCCGACCGAAAGAATGCCAGAGCCACAACCAATATCCGCCACAACTACATCTGTCGCCCCTGGCCCCATCCGCATCTCTAATGCTTCCAGGCAAAGCTGAGTCGTTGGGTGCGCCCCTGTTCCAAACGCCACCCCAGGATCTAGACGTAGAAGCAAACGATCTTCCAGAGTTGCCTCATCCGGTAGTGGCAGCCAGGCTGGATAGATTAAGAAGCGATCGCCAATCTTCTGCGGTTGCCAGTGCTGCTTCCAGCTACTAGACCAATCCTCCTCATCAATAATTTCCCATTGCACCGCTGGAACAGGCATCCCCACAGCCAGCGCATCTTGACGCAGCAACAAAGCCAACGCTGCCAAATCCAACAGGTGAGCTTGCTCCTGAGGCAAATACGCCTTCACCAAACAAGCATGGCCTCTAATTTCACTAGACGTACCTTTACAGCCAAAATCCTCTAGCCGCCAAAAAGCTAAATCGTCCAGCGCCGGATCGCAAAGAACCTGAATTTCCCACCAGCTATTTGCCAAGATTGCCGCCCCAGATCAAAGTTATGCTCAATCAACCCATCCACTCGGAAGTATTGTACGCGCCAAAGCAACTGTAACAATCTCCGTCAACTATCTTCTCAAAAGATCGAGATTGACGCAGAAAGAATCTCTACAGCCACAAATTTTTCAGAGCCATATTTCAGATCTATAACTGATATCATCCACATCACCGACTTCAAATTCCACCATCTCGAAACACCTATAACCAGACTCGTCTGGAGGGGGTCTGGGGGACGCAAATCTCTCAGCGGGAGTTTGAGGGCAGGTGCCCTCAAGGCTCGGATTCTACTCAGGTTCAAACATAAAAAAGGCAGTGAGAACCAAAATTGATCCCCACTGCCCCATCTAAATCACTAAACGTCTAAGCGATCGCTTTACAGCGTAACGAAACCTACAACGTCACCGTGTAAGCATCCCGAATCCCCGGCACCTTCAGGATCTCAGCCAAAATCCCATCTGGTAGTGGATCATCAATACTTAGCACCATCACCGCATCACCGCGCACAATCTTGCGGCCTACCTGCATACTCGCGATGTTGACATTGAAGCTGCCCAAGAGAGAGCCAATCTTGCCAATAATCCCTGGCATATCACGGTGCAACGTAAACAGCATGTAACGGTTAGGTGGCACGTTGACTGGAAACTCGTCTACATTCGTAATCCGAATTTCATCACCGCCCAATAGCGCCCCTGTCACCGAATGCTCACCGAGCGATCCCTTAGCAGAGACCACCAAAGAGCCTGTATAGTCCTTCACCGACGCATCACGAGTTTCCACCACCCGAATGCCGCGTTCCTTGGCCTCAATGCTGGCGTTCACATAGTTGACCCGCTCTTGCAACGCATGCGAGAGTAAACCCTTCAGCGCCGCAATCACAATGGGTTGCGTATCACTGCTAGCAACCTCGCCTTGTAAACGGATATTCAGGCTTTCCACCCGACCGCCAGCCAACTGAGCCACCAAATTGCCTAAGGTTTCAGCTAGTTGCAAATAAGGACGCAGTTTCTCTAGAACTTCTGGGCGCAAACCGGGGATGTTAACCGCAGAACGAGCGGGTAGACCTAAAAGCACATCGCGGATTTGCTCAGCCACATCGATCGCCACGTTGACTTGAGCTTCTTCAGTCGAAGCACCCAAGTGAGGCGTCAAGATCAGATCCTTACCTGCCGATCGCAGAGAGGATTCTCCCAAAGGCTCAGCTTCGAATACGTCTATGGCTGCACCCGCAATTTTGCCAGTTTTAACGGCCTCCACTAAAGCGTCTTCATCAATGATGCCGCCACGGGCACAGTTGACGATGCGGGCGGTGGGCTTCATTTTTGCCAACGACTCTGCATTGATCAAGTGAGTCGTTTCTGGCGTTTTGGGTAAATGCAGCGTAATGTAGTCGGCCTCGCGTAGTAGCAAATCGATTTCTACCAGGCGGCAACCTAGCTGTTCTGCCCGTTCTGTCGAAACGAAAGGATCGTAAGCGAGCAGTTTCATGCCCATCGCTCTGGCAACTGTGGCAACATGCGCCCCAATTTTGCCTAAGCCCACAATCCCCAAGGTTTTCTTGTAGACTTCTACGCCTACATAGGTCTTACGGTCCCATTGACCGCTTTTGATCGATTGATTAGCGTCAGGAATATAGCGAGACAGAGACAGCATCATTGCTAGCGTGTGCTCTGCCGCTGCGATCGTGTTGCCTTCGGGCGAGTTTACCACCAAAATCCCACGACGGGTGGCAGCAGGCACATCCACGTTGTCTACACCAACGCCAGCGCGACCAATAATCTTGAGTTGCGTGCCAGCTTCAATAATTTCTTGCGTGACCCGCGTACCAGAGCGGATCATTAAGGCATCGTACTCCGGGATAATCCGGATCAGTTCTTCGGGGGGTAAGCCAGTTTTGACATCAACTTGGGCTACCTGGGAGAGAATATCAATTCCAACTTGGTCGATGGGATCGGAGACGAGAACCTTTGACATGGTAGGCAGATTTAACGCGAAAGGGAGAACTTGCCCCACTGAACAAGTCAGCAGCAATTGAGCGGCAGCGTTGTAACGGCTTACTATAAAGACGATTTGCCACAATAGGCCATTGTAGAACTAAAGCGTCTCACCGCTGCTGATCCCCCAAAAGTTTTTTGATCTTGATCAATACTCTTGAGAGAGATTTCCCAGAACTGGGGTAATAGAACGCCTCTGGCTTCCGACTTCCGGCTCCTGACTTCTCTGCGTTCTGCTATTACTAGATCCGGTGATGAAATTCTCAACCAAGTTATGAACTACCTTGTTGCTGTACTGAGCGATCGCATTCAAGCTGAAGCAGCTTACTCAGCTTTAGAAAAAGAAGGACTCAAGCCTAATCAAGTGGCGATTTTGGGCAAAGGGTATCAGAGTGCCGACGAGTACGGCTTGTTAGACCCCAACGCAGACGCTCGCAAGCAAGCCATGCTAATGATTCTGTGGTTGGCTCCCTTTGGGTTTGCAGCAGGTTATGTCTTTAACTTCATTACAGGCATCGAATTATTTAGCTGGGCTGGAAGCCTGGGTAACCATCTAATCGGTGGTGTCCTAGGTGCCATTTCTGGGGCAATGGGCGGGGCGGTGATCGGAGGCGGAGGAGGTTTGCTGATTGGGGGTGGCGATACCTTGCCTTACCGCGATCGCCTCGATGCTGGAAAGTATTTAGTAGTTGTGCGCGGCTCTAGCGCTTTACTCAACCGGGCCACTCGCACTCTCCGCAACTTCCCCACTGAGAATCTGCAAGCTTATACCGAGCCAGGCGTGGAATGAGGAGCATCGAATCCAGCTTTTTATAGATTGCTTCCGTCCTATGAGCGCGTTAGCCTACCACTAGACTGCTGAGATTGATTTGCAAGCTGAAAGCTGGATCAGCTTGTTGTCAAAGTTTGTCGTCAAAAAGAAGCTGGTAAAAGCGAGGCTAAAAGTACATGAGCTTTGACTATGACTTGTTGATCATGGGCGGTGGGTCAGCAGGACTTGCAGCCTCAAAACGAGCCGCAGCTTATGGAGCGCGGGTGGCGATCGCAGAGCAAAGCGCAATGGGAGGAACCTGCGTCAACCGGGGTTGCGTGCCCAAAAAGCTAATGGTCTACGCGGCTGATTTTCCGCAGTTGTTCCAGGATGCGGTCGGGTACGGCTGGCAATCAGTCCAACCCCAGTTCGAGTGGTCGAAGCTGATGCAAGCGATCCGGCAAGAACTGCAACACATCCAACAGTCACACCAACAAGCGCTAGCCAAGGCAGGGGTAGAGGTACTTACAGGTCGCGCCACCTTTGTAGACCCCCACACGTTGGCAGTTGGCGATCGCCAAGTCACGGCAGACAAAATTCTGATTGCGGTGGGGGGCAGACCTACCAAGCCCAACTTTCCGGGAGCCGAGCACGCCCTAACTTCTGACGAGATGTTTCAACTGTCTCGGTTGCCTCAGCAGATTGCCATTATTGGGGGTGGCTACATTGGCGTAGAGTTTGCCAGCATGCTGCGAAATTTCGGCTCAGAAGTCACCTTAGTCGATAATGCTGAGCAAGTCTTGTCTGGGTTTGACTCAGATCTGCGTAACGAAGTGCAAGCAGGATTGATTCATCGTGGCATCAAGTTTTGCGGCAATAGCACCGCCAAAGAAATTACATCGGAAGCCGCAGGGTTGTGTCTGCAACTTGCAGGCGATTGTTCTGAGTCGCTGACGGTAGATACAGTACTGTGCGCTGTAGGACGCACGCCAAACACAAAAAACTTAGGTTTAGAACAAGTAGGAATTACCACTGACCCTAAGGGCGCGATCGCGGTGAATGAATATAGCCGCACGCATCAACCTAATATTTTTGCTGTGGGGGATTGTACTAATCGCCTAGCGCTGACCCCGGTTGCCAAGATGGAAGCGATCGCCTTTGTGGAAACTGAATTTGGCGGGCAACCCCAGCCAGTCAACTATGATTGTGTGCCGACAGCCGTATTTGCACGTCCAGAGGCGGCATCTGTAGGCTTAACTGAAACGAAAGCCCGGGAGCAGTTTGGGGATGCGGTGCGTTGTGAGTCCAGCCGATTTCCACCCTTATATGTCAGCTTGACGGGGCGACCGGAAAAAAGCTTGGTGAAGTTAGTCCTAGATAGCCGCTCCGATCGCGTCTTAGGAGCGCATATGGTGGGTGAGGCCGCTGCCGAAATTATTCAAACCTTGGCGATCGCGATCAGAATGGGAGCAACCAAACGGGATTTCGACCAGGCGATCGGTATCCATCCTTCCAGCGCGGAAGAATTTCTCACCCTTTGATTTTTCCCTTTAATTTTTGAACTGGTCAAAAAAAGTCCCCAGATTAGAAACTAGGGACTCATAGGAGTACGGAGCACTGAGTTACACTTGCCCTCGGACATCAAGCCCTTAAGACTTCAAGCCAGGAGGGAACTGTTGTTACTTAACTTAACGTTGCCATCTTGTTTCCCCCTCTATCAAGGGAAAGGGGCTGCTGTTAAAGCATTATGTGGGTAAGAACACAAGTTGCTAGACCTAGCTAAAGGAGAGATGCTAGGCCATCAGACGATTCAACCGTAGAGGGAGTGCAGATTGAGTTGTGACTTGCATTATCCAATGTAAGTCATCAATAGGAGGCGACCATGACAGGAATAGAATACGGTCTGGTCATCGTACTGCTACTAGCCGTATTTCCGTTTTCAATGGCTCAGATGGGCGTTGCTTTAGACCAGGAAGATATTGAGAGCTTCTTTGCCTGGACTTGCATTGCATCTTCGATCGCGGGATTACCTGCTGTAGCAATGTTATTGGCTTGAGGGAGGCAGCGATGCTGACTTGCCTCTATTTACTAAGTTGGTTTCTCTTTTTGGGCGTTGCTTCTTGGTGGAGCCGACAATCTCGCGCGAACGGTTCCAACCGCTAGGCACAAGAGTTGCGACCTACCGTTTGCTGTACAGCGATCGCTCTGGCTCGTTCTGCCATTTTGCTAAGGTCGAGATTGTTTTGCTCGTCAATTAGATTCTCACGTTGCAATAGCTCAAAGATAATGTGCGAGAGCATCATCTCCACTTGTGCGGCTTGCGCACTTAGCCAGTCATGAGTTGAAGCGTCCTGAGGCGAGGTCTGAATGCACTCGTGCGTGTAGCGATGAAATTCTTTCACTTCTTTTAATAAATGAACTAAGTAGCTAGGGCATTGGCAAGCAATGACATCGGCTGCTTCACAAATGGCGAGTAACTGCTCATCAGAAAATTGCTGTGACACTTGGATGGTTTGGCTAGGCTGAGTCATGGTGGCAAGTAACAGGGATGGTGTTTACAGGAACGAACCGAATTGTGACGAAATCTATCGATGAGGAATCATCGGGCTTGCCAAAGCTGAATGAGACGTGAAGCTGAGACAAAAAGCTTGCCTGTGGAGCTACGGCAGCTACTAAATCTAATTAAAAGACTGAAAAAATTAAATATGCCAGTCCTAAATAATTGATGAAATTGGCGCATTGTCAGATTTATAGCGCTCAAATGGTCCTTTCACATATCAATTGAATTTGATATTAGGAACTAACAGAAGCTAAATGAGCAGTTGGTAAATTTTAAGATTTAAATGAAGGAAAATTAAAGGTAGGCCAGTAGCTCAAATATATCCAAATCCCCAAAGAGCTAGAAGATTTATTAATGAGCTTGCATCAATGCTTGTTACTAGATTTAAGTTTTGCCAAAGATTTCGCTCAGGTCAAAACCTAACCTAATATATCAGTTTTTAAGCTCGTTTTACCCGAGCTGCACCATCAAATTTTTAGTAATCTAAGCTACTAAGGAAGCTAGCGATTCTAGCTTTTACCTTACTTCCACCCTTAGGTAGACTTTAACGTAACGTAACTATGTAACTGCCTATACAGGCATCTGTTCAAGCCATGTTTTGTAAGGGTTTTAGCGTTTTCTATGCTTCGGCGATCGCCCCCGATTTAATGTTTTTTGTAACTTATGCGACGCAAAATTCCTCTTAGCTTACGGTAAAACCTAAATGTTTAAAGATTTTGCAAAACAACTTATTGCAACACCGTAAACTTTTGAATAATTCATCTTCTATTCTTAAGGTAACTAACGTAGATTTAAGTACTTTTGCAGTAGCTTTTGCCTACAGTTTCACTTTTTTGTAATTTAGCCCTAGTCCTGATTCAATTCGCCTTCATGACAGCCCAACCGCCTCCTATCGGTAAAGACTTGGACCTCAACAACGTGACGCTAGAAAAGTTGCTGCGCCACATGACCGGAATGAACGGGCGGCTGAGTCGTCTTTATGAAGCCGCTAATGTCTCTCCTGCCATCCCTATAGAGCTAGTGCCTACTGCTTTCAAGGAAGTGGGCATGGCTTCAGAGGAATTACAAGTTGCCATTGAAGAGTTGCAGCGGCAAAACAATGAGTTGGTAGGCCTACAACAGCAACTCGTTCAAGAGCGCGATCGCTACCGAGAACTGTTTGAGCTAGCTCCTGATGCTTACTTAATCACTACAACAGACGGCGTCGTTCGCGAAGCCAATCGAGCAGCGGCTTCCTTACTCAATGTGGCCCAGCGTTTTCTTATTGGCAAACCATTTCTGAGCTTTATTCCCCTAGAACAGCGGCTCCCGTGGCAGCGGAAAATGATGCAATTGCGGTCAATGGAGCGATCGCAAGACTGGGAATTACCCCTCCAGCCCCGCGAGGATAGCTGTGTCACAGTCAAAGCCACTGTTTCTGTTGTGCCCAATCTCGGACCCAGCCCAGAGGCCGAACCTTATTGCCTGCAATGGCTGATTCGTAGCCTACCAGCGGAACGCAATCCTGTTAAATCTCTCTTGGCAGGGCAAAGTCGTGGCTCCGTCGGGGATGCCTCCGTGCATAAGTACGTCAAAGGGGAACTTATTCCTTGTAAGGCAGATGCCATTTGGCAGGTTCAAGAAGGATTGGTGAAGTTAAGTACCTTCTCAGAAAATGGTGAAGAAGTGCTACTTGGCATAGCAGGCCCTTCAATGACTTTTGGCTCTGGCTTAACCTCGCTTCATGTCTACCAAGTAACAGCGCTTACAGATGAAGTGCAGTTAGGAGCGATTACTTGGCAGGAGATTGCTACCAAACCAGAACTCGCCCAATCTTTGCTCTCTGACATCAGCCAACGCCTACAACAAAGCGAAGCATTTTTAGCCGTAGCAGGACGGCGACGGGTCCAAGACCGCTTGGGTAGTTTTCTGCTTTTGTTGAAACAAGAAATAGGCCAGCCTGTGTCTAATGGAGTACGGATTCCAGTTCGGTTAACCCATGAAGACTTAGCCAATGCTTGCTGCACCACCCGCGTCACGGTAACGCGATTGCTAGGAAAACTACAACAACAAGGCAAAATCACTCTAGATCCAAAGCACTACATTATTTTGCACGACTAAAACTTCTAAGCTTCATTAGCTGACTTGATATATAGCTCATGTTTGGCGGCTGTTTCAGGCGGTTTTGAGGTAGGTTGCTTAGCGATGTAAATTTCGTCACTCCAGTAAATTATCTCTGTAGATATAAACCCCCAAGGGTCTAATCAGACCTCTTGGAGGAACACACCGAGTATCAGTTGCGGCTACAAACAAAGTATGCTCCTTTTCGTTACAGGATGTCAGGAGCAAATTGCCCAGGTTGTCGCTCAGTAAGTAGTTCTCTTCTACATAGCTAATTTGCAAGGAGAAGTTTATGCCAGGTCAAATATGTTGGTTATCCCTCACAGGTGGAGATGGGGAGAAAGTACTGCATTTACGCACCCATCCCAGCCAACCTTGGAAGCCTTATACTGCTTGTCCAGGTCTTGCAGTTAGTGACTACAACATTCCTGGTGGCTCTAAGGGCTGGGCGACTTACCAAAAACTGTTACGAGCAGGCTGGACTTTAGTCCCATCGGCGCAAGCAACGCAACAACTAGTGCCAGCTCAGTAAGATTTCAGCTTAAGACTAAGTTTTAGCTCATGCCTGATGTGCTGAAGATAACTTAGACAAATTGATCGAGCTATATGCGATCGCCCTATATTCACCCTATCACTCACACTCCTATCATCCACACTCCTATCACCCACAATCACTATTGAGTGTGGCTGCTGAATAATACCAACCTCAACCATAGAAAAACGGAGACGTTTATGACTGGTCGTCACTCCTCAATTTCAGGACGAGCGGAAGAGTCCGCAGGGGATTCTGGCCAAAAGCCAGTGGGGGCTTATACGAAGGAGCAGTACTTACAGAATTGCTCCGTGTTTGATCGCACTTGGGAGCAGGCGATCGCTAACTCGGTTGGTTTGCCTGATACAGGAGTCGGCTCAGCAGTTACGCAACCTCGATTTCACCTTAGTCAGCAAGTCTACTTTGTGGGTGGGCAAGGAACGGTGAAATATTGCCAACCTTATGCCCAGACTTGGGCCTACTTAGTAGAGATGGAACTTGGCCCCGAACCAGAGATGGGTCGGATTGGCAGCGAAGCAACGATTTTGCTGAATGAGGCAGAAATTTATGCTTCGGTGGATCTGTGTCTGGTCGTAAGTTAGATTATGCCTCCTTTCGTCTCTCTGTCGTGGTGTAGATACATGCACCGAAGACAATGGCCTAGAGTGAGGTCGAACAGTTCGAATTTTTTAAAGCAGCACTTAATATGCCAGATCTCGGAGAACAAGCCATCAGTAAGGTGGCAGAAGTAGGAATTTCTAGCCAGCTTGATGAAGTAGAAGAGATTAATGTTGATATCCGCACTGACCCCCTGAAGATGATGCAGGGGCAGGTGGATTCAGTGGCGATCGACGGCAAAGGGATGGTAATGCAGGAAGATCTGCGCATGGAAGAAATGCAGATCACCACTGGTAGCATTTCTATCAATCCTTTGAGTGCTGCTTTTGGCAAAATTGAATTACAGCGACCGACGGAAGCAGATGTTCATGTCGTTCTCACCGCAGAAGACATGAACCGCGCTTTTAACTCAGACTTTATTCGAGAGAAACTGCAAAACTTGCCCGTGACCATTGATGGTCAGCAAACGACCGTAAATGCTGAGCAAGTAGGATTTTGCATGCCGAGTGCTGGTAAATTTGCCATCAGTGCCAACGTGAAAGTAGCAAGCTCTGGTGAGAGCAAGCAAGTTGCTTTTACGGCCACTCCTAAGGTTGCGGATGGAGGCCAACGAATTGCTCTAGAAGATGTGGAGTACTCGGAAGGGGAAGGTTTATCTCCAGAACTCACCACTGCCTTGTTAGAGCAAGCAACCTCTTTATTAGATTTACGCAATTTTGCGTTAGAAGGCATGTCCCTGCGGTTAAAGCAGCTGAATGTGCAAGAGGGCCGCTTAACGCTAGAAGCCAATGCTCTTGTAGAGCAGTTTCCCTCCGGAGAGAGTTAAATAACCGAACTTGGCTAAACATCGCATCGTCTTCATTTTGGAGTCATGGGATGTTTAGCTGTTTTTACTAGTTGGATCATGTCTAAATTGTAAAAACAGTAAGATTTGAGTTATTAGTAGTTGAAACCTAAGGAGACCAATTATGGTTCAGACCCCCAATATTCCACCTATTATTGAAAGCGAAGAAAGCGACTATCGTGATAATGGCATCGTCAGTACTGTGGCGATCGCGGGCCATCCTTTGCATCCATTAATCGTAACTTTTCCGATCGCAGTTTTGGTTTTAGCCGCAGGCACAGATTTCGCCTACTGGCTGACCCAGGATGCTTTTTGGGCTAGAGCTTCTTTTTGGTTATTAGCCGTTGGTTTGGTCTCAGGTGTGGTAGCTGCAATCACCGGGATGCTGGACTTCCTGAAGATCGAGCGCGTTCGCAAGCGCACAGCAGGTTGGGCGCATATGTCTTTGAATGTGGCAGTGCTGTTACTCTCGATCGCTAACTTTGCATTGCGCTGGGGCAATACCACAGGTGCAATTTTACCAACGGGGATCATTATTTCAACGATTGTCGCAACGCTCTTAGGTCTTTCTGGTTGGTATGGAGCTGAACTCGTTTACCGCCATAAAATTGCTGTCATTGGTTATACTGATAGACAAAGCAGCACTTAGAATTGATTGAAGCTTTTTAAGCAGCTTAAAGTTTTCGTGGTAGGTAATATCGTAAGACGAGGGATAGGTTTTTACCTGTCCCTTTTTTGTGTTTTCTAATCATGTTTTACGTGGCTTTTCAGGTTATCTTTAAATGTTTTGCAAAGGAAATTTGAGATAAGCCTTCTATTTCCAATGATTTGAAAGTCTCTGCTTTAAGACTGAAAATCAAATTTCGGGATCTTATTATGATTGGGTGTATTAAATAATTTAGAAGCTAGTTGGCGTTTTGCTTGATTAATTCTTGTGGTTTCAGTAAACTACATGGCACTTGTATAAGTATTTCTCTCTACTAGCCGCCAGTTCTTTAAACTCAACTCTCTTTAAAAATAAATCCATTTTTTACCAAGGATCACATGAATGCCAAGTGCAACGAGAGCATGTTGGCTCAGCGACTTGAAGTAGTAACCCAACACGCTGAGAAACTAGTTGATAAGGCTCAGAACCTACTCGAGCAGCATCCAGAGATCCTGATCGAGTGTTTAACAGAACTCCAACTGGCTCTAGAAGAACTGCGCGTGGCCGAGGAGGAGTTGTGCCAGCAAAATGAAGAACTTCAGATAGCTCGGGCAGTCATAGAAATTGAGCGACAACGCTATCTAGACCTGTTTGAGTCTGCGCCCGATGGCTACTTGGTGACTGATCTCTATGGAGTTGTGCAAGAAGCCAATCAAGCCGCAGCTCGCCTACTCAATATTGACCCGATGTATCTGGTTGGTAAGCCGATTGCAAGTTTTGTCCCAGAAGAGGCTCGGCGTGGGTTTCGCTCTGTGGTTAATCAGCTACCCCAAATTAGCCGGGTGCAGGAGTGGGAAGTACAGCTGCAGGGCTGGAGGGGCGATCGCTTTGATGCAGCCTTGACCGTGGAAGCAGCTCGTTGCCCCTCTGATGGCAAAGCGATCGCCCTACGGTGGCTGGTGCGGGACATTACCAGCCGCAAGCAAGCTGAAGCAAAAATTCAGCAGTTACAAATGCAAAATCTCCACCTCGTCGAGGCTGATCGCCTAAAATCGCAGTTTATGGCGACGATGTCTCACGAACTCCGCACTCCGATGAATGCGATTCTGGGGTTTTCCGATTTGCTCTTGCGTCAGTTTGACCCAGGGCAACAGGGACAGCAACGAGCCATGCTGGAGTGCATTTTTAGAAATGGCAAACATCTGTTGGGCATGATTGAGGAAATCTTGGACTTCTCCAAGCTTGAAGAAAACCATTTAAAACTCAAGCTAGAAGTCCTAGATTTAGCTCAACTGGTACAGGCTACCGCAGCAGAAATGTCTGCTCTAGCTGAGGAAAAGCATCTGAAGTTCAAACTGCATGTGGCCCAACCCAATATTGCGATCGTCAACGACTCAGGCCGACTGCGGCAGATTTTAATCAATTTGGTTTCCAACGCAATTAAGTTCACTGACAGTGGCAGTGTCTATTTAGAAGTGCACGAGTTGTCGAGAGAGCGAATCGTGATTACCGTCAGTGATACGGGCATGGGCATTGATCCCGTCAACCAGGCGCATATTTTTGAAGCTTTTCGCCAATTAGATCAGTCGATCGCTCGACGACATAACGGCACAGGTTTGGGCCTCTCGATCACCAATGCTCTAGTGCAACTAATGCAAGGCAAAATTACAGTCGAGAGTCAGCTCGGGCGAGGCTCAACCTTTCGCGTAGAACTGCCGCGCCGCCTCAGCCTAGGCTAAAGCTGCCTGTAGGGGGACGAGCTTCTAGATATATTTTGATACTTTCGAAGTACCCCCTCATTTCAACTTACTTTGACTCAGGCTGCTAACCACAATGCTGATAGTAGTAAAGATCTAGCTATACCGTTTGCGATTGTGATCGGTGCCTCGGCGGGTGGGGTGGAAGCGCTTGTGCGACTGGTCAAAAAACTACCTGCAAATCTCTCAGCGGCAGTTTTTATAGTGGTGCACTTCCCGCCTTACGGTAAGAGTGTTTTACCTCAAATTCTCAACCGTTCTGGATCTTTGCGGGCTAAACATGCCGAAGATGGAGATGGCATTTTGCCAGGGCACATCTACGTTGCGCCCCCAGGCTACCATTTGCTACTCAGGCAAAATTCTATGTTTCTGAGTCATGGCCCCCGTGAGAACGGCCACCGACCTGCCATTGATCTGTTATTTCGCTCAGCCGCTAAAGCTTACCAATCGCGTGCCATTGGCGTAGTGCTATCCGGAGCTTTGGACGATGGCACCGTAGGTTTGGAGCTGATTAAATCCAAAGGTGGCATTGCGATCGCTCAAGACCCAAATGAAGCCGTATTCGATAGCATGCCTCGTAGTGCGATCGCGAATGTAGAGATAGATTATGTGTTGCCTGCTACCGATATCGCCTCCATTTTAACTAAGTTAGTGTCTAGCCCTCTGACAGAGAAACCTATGCCCCCCGATGAAACTCAGATCGAACAAGAAGCGGAGGTGGTTGCCGCAGATAAAGCTGCTTCAGAGCAGGGTGAGAATGCTAACAGAGCTTCAGCTGTCACTTGCCCGGAGTGTGGAGGTGTGCTTTGGGAAATCCGCAACGATAATTTGGTGCGCTTCCGCTGCCACGTGGGGCATGCTTACTCCCTGGATAGCTTAATCTCAGAGCAAGCCGATATGGTAGAACAAGCTCTCTGGGCCGCAGTTCGAGCCTTAGAAGAAAAAGCAGCCTTGGCGCGGCGGATGTCCTCTCATGCTCGCCAACAAAATTATGCTCACACCGAAAATCAGTTTCAGGAGCGGGCCCATGAGGCTGAGAAAAGCGCTAATTTATTGCGTCAAATTTTATTTCAAAGCTCCAGAAATTCAGAAGCCAACCAAGCCAGCTAAACGATAACCCGCTAGCTCGGCCCTCTTTCCTGCTTCATCCCTCCTGCTTTATCCTGCCTCTTTCCCTAATTCCCCCTCCTGCTTCCTGGCCATACAAACTCAGCGTCTGCTGCATCTCTCCCCAGATCTGCTCCTGCTCTTGCATGGCTTGTCGCACCTTTTCTTCTGCTTGGTAGGCTGTTTCCGCTGCATGTCTAGCTGCTTCTGCTGCTTCGCGTGCCACTTCGGCAGCTTGCCTCGCCTGTTCAGATGTTTTTCGTAAAGCTTCGGTCATTTGCCTTAGCTCTTCAGCCGTCTGCCGCAGTTCTTCATTAGTTTTCCGAGCCAGTTCCGCTTCTTGGCGTAAGGCTTCTCGGGCTTGCCTAACCACCTCTGCTTGATTGCGCCACTCTTCTACAGTTAATCGGTTGGTCTCATTCGCTTCGCGCTGTTCTTCTTGAGACTGCCGCAGTTCTTCATTAATCTGTCGCTGGTCTTCGGCAGTGTCTTGCGGGCCAGTTTGGGCTCGCCATCCCTGCTCTTTGCCAGCGGGCCATCCTGCTGCCAAGGAGTCTGCGCTGGTTGGCTCTTGTTGCATTGCGATCGCTGCTCCTCGCTGGGTGAGATCTCGCTCCACTGCCTGAGTTGCTTAGCAGGACTTCGGCACTATCTGTCAAAATTAGAAGCAGTAGGCTAAGCAGTAACGGTTAACTTGCAGACTTCGGTCTTACTTCCTTTATGATGCTGTGAACCATGCCAACTCAAAAAATTTGCCTTCAACAGCATCTTTCTTCGTGCTTCCATCTTAAGCCATGAACTATTCCAGCGAAAACTCAGAGTTTGAAGCGTTACTACAGTACATAAAGCAGAGCCGAGGCTTCGACTTTACAGGCTATAAACGCTCCAGCTTAATGCGCCGAGTAAGTAAGCGGATGCAAACGGTGGGCATTGAGAAGTACGACGATTATCTGGATTATTTAGAAGTCCATCCAGATGAGTTTAATTCGCTTTTTAATACGCTGTTGATCAACGTCACCTCATTCTTTCGCGATCGCCCGACTTGGGACTATATCGGCAGCACCATTATCCCTCGCATCCTGGCTGACAAAAAATCTGGCGACCCGATTCGGATTTGGAGCGCTGCTTGTGCTTCAGGTCAAGAAGCTTATACGATCGCGATCGTCATTGCCCAACTGATTGGGATAGAGCAATTTCGGGAGCGGGTAAAGATTTACGCCACCGATGTCGATGAGGAAGCGCTGAGCCAAGCTCGCCAAGCAATTTATCCAAAACGAGATTTGGAGGGCTTATCTCCAGAAGAGATCGAGCTGTTTTTTGAGCCCGTGGGCAACTTTTACGGTTTTCGGAAAGAATTACGGCGATCGGTCATTTTTGGCCGCCACGATTTAACCCAGGACGCTCCCATTTCTCGGGTTGATTTACTCATCTGCCGCAACGCCTTGATGTATTTTAATGCCGACACGCAGGCTCGAATTATTACTCGCTTTCACTTCGCCCTCCGAGATCACGCATTTTTGTGTTTGGGCAAAGCAGAAATGCTCCTTACCTATGCCAATACCTTCGCTCCAGTCGAACTGAAACGCCGGATCTTTACAAAAGTACCCAGATTAAATTCACGCGATCAGCTCCTGCCCATGAAAACAGGAAATAGTAGTACGAGTAGTGAGCCTGACAATAGCTATCACATTCAAAACGTCGCTTTCGATCGCGGTCCCCTAGCTTCTTTAGTCGTGAATGCTGAAGGTTTATTAACCTTGGTGAATGAACAAGCGCGGGTGCTATTTAACCTCACAACTCGTGATATTGGTCGGCCTTTACAAGACCTAGAAGTCTCTTACCGTCCCCTTGAGTTACGCTCTTGTATCAACCAAGTGTATAGTGAGCGTCGCCCCTTCAGCTTCAGAGACGTAGAATGGTTGGCTGCTCAAGGAGAAAAGGTATTTCTAGATGTCCGAATAGAACCCCTGCTAGATCAAGAAACCTACATCTTGGGCGTTAGCATTACCTTCACAGATGTCTCCCGCTACAAACGACTGCAAGGGGAGCTAGAGCATTCCAACCAAGAGTTAGAGACGGCCTATGAAGAGCTGCAATGTGCTAATGAAGAGCTAGAAACGACGAACGAGGAATTGCAATCCAGCAACGAAGAATTGGAAACGACGAACGAGGAATTGCAAGCCACCAACGAAGAGTTGGAGACCATGAATGAAGAGTTGCAAGCCACCAACGAAGAACTCTATACCGTCAATGACGAACTGCACCGCCGCGGCGATGAGCTGAATCAAGCAAATGCTTTTTTAGAATCTATTTTGAGCAGCTTGAAGGGCGGTGTGGTAGTGGTAGACCGAGACTTACATATTCAAATTTGGAACTATAGATCTGAGGACTTGTGGGGGTTACGCACTGGAGAAGCCTTGGGCCAAAACTTTTTGAATCTAGATATTGGTCTGCCTGTGGAGCAATTGAGACAATCAATGCGGGCTTGTCTCACAGCTGACACGACTAGCGCTACTGAAATCACGCTGGATGCCATCAATCGTCGTGGCAGACAGATTAAATGTCAGGTGAGCTGCGCCCCTTTATTGGGTATCACGAGCGAAGTTCAAGGCGTGATTTTGCTAATGGAAGACCGCAGCGAAGGAGAGTTGTAAACGGTTTCAGCCGTCAAACCTGCTAAGGCTGGCTTCGTCAGCGGTAAGACAAACCAGAACTTAGCACCTGTGCCAGGTACACTCTCCACCCCAACTCGGCCTCCATGAGCCGTAATAATTTGCCGACAAAGATAAAGTCCCAAACCGATTCCGGTCAAATGAGGATTGTCTAACCCCCGGACATAGAGCTTAAAGAGGCGATCGCAAACCTCTGGTCCCATGCCTACGCCGTTGTCCTCAACACTACAACGAATTTGTTGGTCTTCTACCGTCGCCTTCAAGGTCAGCTGCAAGCCAGGAGCATTGTGCTTTAGCGCATTAGTAATCAGGTTTTTGAAGACTTGCTCCAATTGTTGCGGGTCAGCAATCAGTGGCGGCAAATTGGCTGGCAAGAGATTGCAAACGGTTGCTTGGTTTCGCACCAACAACGGCTCCAAGTCTTCTAAAATGCCTTGCACCAAACCATCTAAGCGCACCGCCTCATAGGATAAAGCCATTGGTTGACTTTCACTCGTTTGGTCTTCCAGCAAGGAGTTGATCAAATTCAATTGGCGTTCGTTGCTTTGCACCATGCGATCCACCATCGATCGCATCACTGGCACTGAGTCTCCTGGCTTGTTCTGCAAGTTCTTCAAAATCAACGACATGCCCATAATCGAAGTGCGGACATCGTGAGAGAAAGCATGCAAGAAAATATCCTTGAAGTGGTTTAAG
Source organism: Trichocoleus sp. FACHB-46 (assembly GCF_014695385.1). NCBI lineage: Bacteria > Bacillati > Cyanobacteriota > Cyanophyceae > Leptolyngbyales > Trichocoleusaceae > Trichocoleus > Trichocoleus sp. FACHB-46. The sequence continues at coordinate 191,574 of NZ_JACJOD010000041.1, forward strand.
TCTTGCAGCTCCTGCATTTTTTGTTGCAGTTGAGCGGTGCGTTCTTCAACTTGAGACTCTAGGTTGGTGTTGAGCGCTTGTACTTGTTGGTAAAGCTGACCTTGCTGGATGGCGATCGCCACCTGAATCGCCAATTGTTCTAGCAAATTCACTTCAAAGGGTTGCCACTGGCGAGGATGCTCGCACTGATTCGCCACCAACACCCACACTTCATCGCCCAAAATAATCGGCACACCCAAGCTCGCTTTCACCTGATACTGCTGGTAAAAAGCAGCAATTTTCGGCGTTGACTGGCTCAGAGCTACATCATTGACCACACGGCTACAGCCTGAGGCAAATAAAGCTCGGAATTCTTGCACGCCTTCCTCGTCGTATTCCAAACACATCACCGAAGGCCAAGCATCACACACCGATTCCGCCAAAACATAGCCCTGCGCCTGATTGTCCAGATGACCAATATAAACACGGTCTGCCTGAAGAAAGTGCCGTACCTCAGTAACGGTGGTGTTGAGCACCTGATCTAGCTCGAGCGATCGCCTAATTTTGAGGGCAATTTCCGTCAGTAACTGAGTACTGCGGAGGGCTTCATGGACCTGCTCCGAAGCCGCTTGCAGTTGAATTTCTGTTTGTTTGCGCTCGGTAATGTCTTGGACCGTTCCCGTGACACTGTGGTCCGAAAAGGCGAGTTTCTCACACACCAGGCGCTCTGTGCCATCGGGGTACAAAATTCGATAATCAATTCGGCAGGGTTGGCGCTCCACCATTGCTTGTGCCAACGCTTGCTCAACACGATCGCGATCGTCAGGATGGATAGCTTGTAGCGCCTGATCCGGATCGGGAGGAAAGGTTTTGGGCACAAACCCCAGAATGCGATATAGCTCGTCGGACCACCGTAATTGCTGCTGGCCCCAATCTAAGTCCCAGTTACCGAGTTGAGCAATCCGCTGGGCATTGGCTAAGCTGGCTTCACTTTTCTGCAACAGCTCAGCAGTGGTTTGGCGCTCGCCCACAGCCCCAGCCAAAACCAAAGCGGTAGTCGTCACCACTCCCATAAAAGCTTGCAAAAACAGCACGGCTTGAGTCAGGTGCTCGGCCTTAGCGAAGAAAGGCCCATGCCCGTGAAACGCCTCAAAAATTGCAATGCCAGAGACCACCAAGCTAGCTAATACTGCCCCCGGCGGCCCAAAGCGCAGCGCCCCCCATACCACTAGAGGAAACGGTAAATATTCCAGCGGATAATGAGCGATCGCTGCTTGGGGCTCGGAGCCAAAAACAACCCAACTCACGACACACAAGAGACTTAACCAGACTGCTCCCTCAACCCGCTGCCCAGGCTTCTGAAACAAAGCTGGCCACTGGCGACAAATCAGCAATGCGGGTGTAGCGACCAAAATGCCCATACAGTCGCCCAACCAGAGCGTCCACCCGTTTTCCCAGGCTTGACTCCACTGCATCCAGCCCAGTGAACCCTCAATCAGGGTACTCCAAGTCGCATTAATCAGTGGGGCACACAGCGCAGCAACAATTAAGCCCCAGACATCTTGCAAACGGTCTAAGCTAGGCCGAAATCCTAAACGCCGCAGGGCGATCGCCGCTACCACTGCTTCTGCCACACTGCCCCAAGACGAAACAAAAGAATGACCCGCAGAGCCGCCCAAGGACTGCACCAGCAAGAAATCCCCTAGAATCACGCCTGGCCATAGCCATGATCCCCGTAATAAAAACGCAGCTAAGGCAATGCCTGCGGGAGGCCAGAGCGGTGTTGCATTGGCATTCAGCCCGATCATAGAAATCGAGATTTTAGCCGTGGCAAAGTATGCGATCGCCAATAGAGCGACCGAACACAAATATTGCAGAACTTGAGGACGCTTTAAGCGCATAGGTGCCAGCCAAAAAGCAAAGATAACGGGCAGGAGGTTGGTATCGTCTAACTACGCTCTAAGCCAGGAACTCAGGGCCACACCAAGTGAGAAGGCGAATAGAAGCAAATGCAGTGCTATCCCACCTCTGGCCGAGCAGCCAGTCACTTCCTCTCTAGATTGACCCACTTACGAGCAATTTCACTTCCTCCAGTAGGATGAGCCAACCCGAATCACCAAAACGGGTGTTGTACGTCCGGCGATCGCCCTCCATTGTTTGTAAAGATTATGCTATGGGTCGCATCCTTTTATGGATGAGTCAGCTTGAAGCTGATTTAATCGATTTATTCAACCACATCACCCTGTCAGCCACACCACCCGACACTGTGATTTTTTTGTTTGTCCTTAAACCTTTATGAATGTGTCCTCCAATTCTGCTGCCTTACGAATCCTGCTTGTCGAAGACGATCCCATGATGCAGTTGGGGTTGGAGCAAGCCTTGGCTGACTACCCCGAATTTGCAGTCGTGGGTCAAGCGGATGATGGTTACCTGGGCGTGGAAGCAGCAATCCGACTCAAGCCAGACTTAGTGGTCATGGATATTGGATTGCCTCGATTAGATGGCATTGCCGCAACTCAACAAATTAAAGCAGCCTTACCAGAAGTCCGGGTGGTGGTGCTGACCTCCCACACCACTGAAACTGAAATCGTGGCAGCCCTCTCTAGTGGAGCCGATGCCTACTGTATTAAAGGTTCTAGCGTCGATCGCCTGCTGACCGCGATTAAAGCCGCCCAAGAAGGAGCTACTTACCTCGACCCGCAAATTGCCCGTCGAGTCATTGAGCATCTTAAGCCTCCTGTCTCATCAAGCCACTTGGGGCAATTGTCGCAACGAGAACTAGACGTACTGCGGCTGATGGTAGACGGTAAAACGAATCCCGAAATTGCTGAAGCTCTGTACCTCAGTCCTAACACGATCAAAACTCACATTCGCGGCATCATGAATAAGCTGGCAGTAGACGATCGCGTGCAAGCTGCGGTAGTTGCCTTACGCTCTGGCTTGGTCTAGCCCCTTTATCATCTTTTTAAGCTTCAAATGCCTGCTACAAGCAAACAACATGTCCCGGAATGGGAACTTTGAGAAAAAGCGCACAGAATAGTTATAGATGGCTGTTCTCACACAATTAATGCGCGGCTCAGTGGCAGGAGATTAGAAGCAATCGCATGGCTGGCACTCATAACTTTGGCTTAGTGGCACTTTCAGTCGCGATCGCTGCCGTGTCGGCCACCCTATGGCTGACAGTACAGGCAAAAAAGCCATTCTCATCTCTAAGACAAAAGCTAACTATAGCTTTACGCAACTGGCTTGCTGACTCGTCTTCTAGCCATCTAGGGATACAGCAGCAAGCCCTACCAGCAACTGAACTACAGCCAGCGGCAACAGCCCTCAAGATCAACCAAGGTTTTCTAGACCAAATCTTCGACCGAGCTGCTGATCCGATTTTTGTCAAAGATCAACAGCATCGTTGGATCCTCGTCAACGACGCCTTTTGCCAAATCATGGGCTATCCCCGTGAGGGCTTGCTTGGCAAATCTGACTATGACTTCCTGGCTCAAGCAGAAGCAGGGCGGATTTGGGATGATGACAACTTAGTGTTGACCACAGGCCTAGAACACGAAACCGAAGAAACCTTAACCGACCGCGCTGGAATCGTCCGAACTCTATTAACGAAAAAAATTTCCTTTACCGATGCTGCGGGCAATCCAGCCTTGCTCGGCATCATGCGAGATATCACTGAGCGCAAACAGATGGAGTTAGCACTGCAACAAACCGTCGAGCGGGAGCAAGCTGGTGCTAGAGTGATTCAGCGCATGCGCCAAACGTTGGATTTGGCTAACATCTTCAATGCCACAACCCAAGAGCTACGACAGGTAGTCAACTGCGATCGCACCCTTGTCTACCGCTTTAAACCGGACTGGAGCGGAGAACTTGTTTCTGAATCGGTTGCTGCGGGATGGCGGACTCTATTACTGGCTCAAACCTTCGAGCCCGAACTCACGAAGGCCGCAGTGATTAACCCTAACTGCCATGCCAGAGACCTCGGCAACGACACTAGCCTCATTCAGGACAGCTACTTACAGTCCAGTCAAGGCGGCGTTTATCGCCGGGGTACTAGTCATCTTGCGGTTTCAGATGTTTACACAGCTGGGTTTGACACCTGCTATCTCGACCTACTGGAGAGCTTTCAAGCTCGCGCCTACGTGATTGTGCCAATTTTTTGCCATAGCCAGCTCTGGGGTTTACTCGCAGCCTATCAAAACTCAGGCCCAAGGCATTGGGAAACCGCTGAAATCCAAATGGTAGTTCAGATTGGGATTCAACTAGGAGTGGCAATTCAGCAAGCCGAACTCCTAGCCCAAACTCAGCAACAGTCAAAAGAATTGCAGGCGGCGAAAGAAGCAGCAGATAAAGCGAACCAAGCTAAAAGTGACTTTCTCGCCAACATGAGCCATGAGCTACGCACTCCTCTCAATGCCATTCTCGGTTTCGCGCAATTGATGCATCATGCCAAGGGGATCACTTCTGAGTACCAACAATACTTAGACATCATTAGTCGGAGTGGCGAACATCTCCTGGAATTGATCAATGACATCTTAGAGATGGCAAAAATTGAAGCGGGTCGGAGTACACTTCATGAAACTAGCTTCGATCTACACCGCTTGCTTGACAACTTGACGGAAATGCTTCAGTTGAAGGCGCGATCCAAAGGATTACAGCTTACTTGCATCCGTACCACAGATGTCCCCCAACTGGTTAAAACTGATGCCAGCAAGTTACGTCAAGTCCTGATCAACTTGCTGGGGAATGCGATCAAGTTTACCGATCGCGGCCAAGTCACCCTCCGAGTCAGTCTGAATCAGAGCCACCTCACCACAGATTTCACTTCTCAATTGACCGACTCTAAATCGTCCAGTAAGACTCGCCTCATTTTTGAGGTAGAGGATACGGGACCTGGGATCGCCCCCGATGAGCTTAATCAACTGTTTGAAGCATTTTGCCAAACAGCAGCAGGCTTAAAAATTGCTGGTGGTACTGGTTTGGGTTTGCCGATCAGTCAAAAGTTTGTGCAGCTCATGGGAGGTGAGATCACGGTCGAAAGTCAGCTAAGCCGTGGCAGTCTCTTCCACTTTGATATTCAAGTAGAAGCAGAGAATAGCCCTCCGATGGCAACAGAATCCTCGGCTAGGCAGCAAATCAGTGGCTTAGCTTTGGGGCAACCCCTCTATCGGATTTTGGTTGTGGAAGATAGCTCTACCAATCGATTTTTGCTTGTGCGGCTCCTCAGCCAAGTGGGGTTTGCGGTTGAAGCGGTAGAAAATGGTCAGGAGGCGCTAGCAGTGTGGCAACATTGGCAGCCCCATCTCATTTTTATGGATATGCAAATGCCAGTAATGGATGGTTATGAGGCGACCAAACGAATTAAACAGTCGCTGTCGGGACCCAAAACCGTTGTGGTGGCTCTGACTGCCAGTGCTTTTGAGGAGCAACGCCAAGATGTTTTCTTAGCAGGCTGTGATGATTTCGTTCGCAAACCTTTCCGCAAAGAAGCCCTCCTCGCAACCATTAGCCAGCATTTAGGCGTGCAGTATCTCTACGAAGAACTACCAGCGCTAGTAAACAATAGTGCTGCCAAAGCGGCGCAGATTGCTACACAGAAGGTTGATGTTAGCCAACAACTTGCCGCCATGCCGACAAATTGGGTGGCTCAATTGCATTATGCTGCTTCTCAATGCAGCGATCGCTTGATTACTGAACTCCTACAAGAAATTCCGACTGAATTTACCGCCCTAGCGCTGACCCTAACTGAATTATCTGAAAATTTTCGATTTGACCAAATTACCACCCTGACCCAGTCACAGGAGCAGTAGTACTTCATCAAATTGGGTTTGTGGGGTTGTGGTGCACAATTCGCTCAACCCACACAAATTTCACGTTGGAATACTACTATAGGAGGAATGGAATATCCGCAACAAGACTGTCTAGAAAAAGGCTGCGAGTCAATCTGAGCCTAGCGATCGCCCAATTTCTACCCTTGGCTCAGTTCTGAATTAGATTAGCTTTGGGCATACTAAAAAATAATTCAATTTTTTTTGAACTTAATTGTATTAATCGAAAAATCAAAAAGTAATCGCAAGTTAATGAACTTAGTATGATCACAACCTTTAAATTTGCTTGAATCTAGATTAAACGTTTCTAGAATTTATGAATGAAATTACGAAGAAGCACTGTGATGATTGCTAATCACGGCACCGCTTATAGCAGCTAATCAAGCTAATCAAAGGGAAGTGAGAAGGCAAAAATCGTAATGAATGCTACCCAGACTGAGCCTATTCCAGCAGACATTCTTGTTGTAGACGATACCCCAGAGAATCTACGCCTTCTTGCCACTATTTTAGCTAAGGAAGGATATAACGTTCGCAAGGCCCTTAACGGTTCAATGGCGCTCACGGCTGTACAAACTGTGCAACCAGACTTAATTTTGCTGGACATCATGATGCCCGGAATAGATGGGTATGAAGTCTGTTATCGCTTGAAAAGCAATCCACAGACAGCCAGAATTCCCATTATTTTCCTAAGTGCCTTGAGTGACGGTCTTGACAAGGCTAAAGCGTTTGATGGTGGCGGTGCAGACTACATTACTAAACCCTTTCAAGTCCAAGAAGTTTTGGCAAGGGTGCAGAATCAACTGACCTTAAAAGCTGTTGAACGCAAGAATGAGGAACTACAGGCTCAATTGGAAGCTAGGGTCAAAGAGCGCACTCACCAACTAGAAACGGCGAATCAAGAACTACAGCGAGAGGTCCAAGAGCGACAACAGCTCCAAGCAGAACTGCTAAAAATGGCCCTCAATGATGTGCTGACAGGTTTACCTAATCGGGCTTTGTTTATGAAGCGACTGGAGAAAGCCCTCCATCAAGCCCAGACAGATGTAGCGTATCAATTTGCGGTTTTGTTTCTTGACTGCGATCGCTTCAAAGTAGTCAATGATTCTCTTGGGCACTTCGTGGGGGATGAGTTGCTAGTCGCGATCGCCCGTCGCTTAGAGCAATCCCTGAGTTCCCAGCACACACTGGCTCGCTTAGGCGGAGACGAGTTTGCTGTACTTCTGACAGAGGTAGACGACCTCAATAGTGCAACTCAAGTAGCCGATCAGATCTTGGCTGCTTTAGCTCAACCGTTCCAACTAGCTCGGCATGAGGTGTTTATCAATGCCAGTATTGGCATTACCCTCCACCAACCCGGATATGAGAAACCTGAGCACTTGCTGCGTGACGCAGACACGGCTATGTATCGAGCCAAAGCGCTAGGCAGAGGACAACATCAAGTTTTTGATCCGGTCATGCATACGAGGGCGCTCCAGCTTTTGCAGCTAGAAACAGACTTGCGCCGTGCCATTCAACAGCAAGAGTTTGTGGTCCACTACCAACCCATTGTCGAACTTAACCATAACCAACTGGTGGGGTTTGAGGCGTTAGTTCGTTGGCATCATCCTCAGCACGGCTTACTGTCGCCGGCAATTTTTATTCCAGTTGCTGAAGAAACAGGCTTGATTACTCAGATTGGTCATTGGGTGTTGGGAGAAGCTTGCCAACAACTTTGTAAGTGGCAACAAGGTAATCTGGATGGTCCTAATCTCTCGATCAGCGTTAATTTATCGGCACGGCAAGTCGCTCAACTCGACTTAGTCAAGCAAATAGATCAAGTCTTGGCCGATACTCAAGTCAATCCTCAGGCGTTGAAACTGGAGATTACTGAAAGTGTGATTATGGAGAACCCTCAATCTGCCAGTGTGATGTTTCAAGAACTGCGGGAACGACAGATTCAACTCAGCATTGATGACTTTGGCACTGGGTATTCTTCTCTGAGTTACCTACACTCTTTTCCTCTGAATATTCTTAAAGTCGATCGCTCGTTTGTGCAGCGGATGACAGATAGCTCTGAAGGCTCAGGGTTGGTGCCTCTGATCATCAACATTGCCCATTCCCTAGGACTCACTGTAGTCGCGGAAGGCATTGAGACGGCTCAACAACTGGCTCAGCTTAAAGCGCTCAATTGTGATTGTGGTCAGGGTTATTTGTTCTCTAAGCCTTTGACGGTGGAACAAGCAACTGAGCTAATTGTTAAAACGCCTCCCTGGTTAGACTCGAACCTCAATTCAGTGCCTTTAGCTGAAATTATTTAGTCAGTTGAGCAGCATAAAAAAGTCCCTGATTCTAGAACCAGGGACTAAGTGAAAACTGAGCCTAAAGAGGTTTTATGCGATCGCTTCAGCTAAAGCGGGTGCTTCTGTCTGACTGACTTGCACTTGGCCGTCTTCGTCAACATCGACTAAGGCGATCGCGCCACTATAGATACGGCCTGAGAGAATCGCTTCGGCCAAGGCATCTTCTAGTAGACGAGTGATGGTTCGACGTAGCGATCGCGCGCCATAGGCAGGGTTGTAGCCTTCTGCCACTAAGCGATCTTTCATCCGCTCCGTGATTTGTAGGGTAATGCCCTGCTCCTCAGTGAGGCGATTCGAGAGTTCGCGCACCATCAGATCCGAAATTTGCTTCACTTCTTCACGAATGAGTTGACGGAAGACAATGATCTCATCCAGACGGTTGAGCAGTTCCGGACGGAAGTATTGCTTCAGTTCCTCGTTGAGGAGAGATCGCACGCGGTTGTACTGCGCTTCGGCTTGAGTCTCGGTTGTGAGATCGAAGCCAAGACCACCGCCACCTTTCTCGATCACACGAGAACCAATGTTCGAGGTCAAGATCAGCAGGGTGTTCTTGAAGTCTACGGTGCGGCCTTGAGAATCAGTCAGGCGACCATCTTCGAGGATTTGCAACAGTAAGTTGAAGACATCGGGATGCGCTTTCTCGATTTCGTCAAACAGCACAACGGTGTAAGGCCGACGGCGCACTGCTTCGGTGAGCTGACCACCTTCGTCATAACCGACGTAGCCCGGAGGCGAGCCCACCAGTTTGGAGACGGTATGGCGCTCCATGTACTCAGACATGTCGAGGCGAATCATCGCGTCTTCGGAGCCGAAGAAGTAGGCAGCTAGAGCCTTGGTCAGTTCTGTCTTACCAACTCCGGTAGGGCCAGAGAAGATAAAGCTCGCGATCGGACGATTGGGATCTTTCAAACCTACCCGTGCTCGACGGATGGCGCGAGAAACCGCCGTTACCGCTTCTTCTTGACCAATCAGGCGTTGATGCAGCGTATCTTCTAAGTGCAGCAACAACTCGGATTCTGACTCAGTGAGCTTGTTGACAGGCACCCCGGTCCAAGAAGCCACAATCTGGGCGATGTCTTCCTCATCGACCACAGGGCGGCTAGAGAGCGCATTATTGACTTGCTTCTCAGCTTCCGTGACCGATTGAATCTCAGCTTCCAAAGCGAGTTCGCGATCGCGCAGTTGACCCGCTTGGTCAAAGTCTTGAGCCGCCACCGCTGCATTCTTGTCCTGAGTCACTTGCCGCAACTCTTGCTTCAGCGCTTTGGTGGCTGAAGTCTTGGAGTGGCTCAAGCGGACTCGTGAACCTGCCTCGTCAATCAGGTCAATGGCTTTGTCGGGCAAGAAGCGATCGGAGATGTAGCGATCGGCAAGCTTCGCAGCTGCTTCTAGTGCCAAATCGGCAATAGCGACTTTGTGGTGTTGCTCATAGCGATCGCGCAGTCCGTGCAAAATCTCGATAGTTTCGTCAACAGACGGCTCACCGACCATAATCGGCTGGAAACGACGCTCTAACGCAGCATCTTTCTCAATGTGCTTACGATACTCATCTAGGGTGGTGGCACCAATGCACTGGAACTCACCCCGAGCTAGGGCAGGCTTGAGCAAGTTGGCCGCATCCATGCCGCCTTCCACGCTACCCGCACCCACCAAGGTATGAATTTCGTCAATCACGAGAATGACGTTACCCGCTTGCCGCACTTCCTCGACAATGTTCTTGAGGCGTTCTTCAAAATCTCCGCGATAACGAGTGCCAGAGACTAAAGAACCCATACTCAAGCTGATCACCTGCTTACCAAACAGAGTATCAGGCACAGCATGATCAGAAATCCGTTGAGCTAGACCTTCGGCGATCGCGGTTTTACCGACACCGGGTTCCCCGATTAGAACGGGGTTGTTCTTGGTGCGACGACCCAAAATTTGCACTGCCCGCTCAAGTTCTTTCTGGCGGCCAACCATCGGGTCAAGCTTGCCATCAATCGCCATTTGAGTCAGGTTGGTACCAAACTCTTCCAAGGTGCGGAGCTTGCTGGGACGCTTGTCAAAACCGTTTTCTTGGGGACGAGTTGCCGCTACAGCAGGAGTATTGCCAATCGCTTCTAAAACCCGCGATCGCACTTCATCTTTGTCAATGCTCAACCGCTCCAGAACCTTAACCGCAACTCCTTCGCCATCACGGATTAAGCCCAGCAATAAGTGTTCCGGGCCGATGTAGTTGTGCCCTAACTGACGAGCTTCTGCCAGAGCAGCTTCAAAAACTCGCTTGACTTTGGGGGTGAATGGCAGTTCAGCAGGTACAAAGCCAGACCCCCGACCAATAATCTTTTCAACTTCAGCCCGAGCGTCTTTGAGGCTAACACCCAGGTGTAGCAGGACTTTAGCGGCAATTCCCGTTTTTTCGCCAATCAGTCCTAGGAGAATTTGCTCGGTTCCCACGAGGTTGTGTCCCAGACGACGTGCTTCTTCCTGGGATAACATGACTGCCTTAATGGCCTTTTCTGTAAAAAGTTCGAACATGGTGAGTTTCCCTTACCGAGCGATTTCGGCTGCAAATAAAACGGCTGCACCGAGCAGTCCAGTAGATGGTTTAGCAGGGCTAGAAATGGTCAACATCAAGATCTGCATCTACTAACGCCCCAGTCACTCAGCCAGTAATCCAACAGGCAATCACCTCCAAGGAAAAGTAGCCTGTATGAAGTTTTGTTGATTTCCTTAGACTTACTGTAACGCTCCCTTACCCCTTTCGTGGTGAGGAGAACCGAAGGTGTAACCGGGTAGTTGCCGCCTATGGTCACTACTCCAACCCGACCCAGAGGACGTTATACTCAGCGATCGCGCCTCATCATCTCTAAAGAACCTTGGAAGCAACGGATCGCTGTTGATTTAGCCGACAATAGAAAGATGCTCGAATTACATTGTCATACCACTTTCTCCGACGGTACGCTTACCCCTACAGAGCTAGTGGAGCTAGCCGCCAAAACGGGAGTCCAAGCGTTAGCCATCACTGACCACGATACTTTAGGCGGTTGGGACGAAGCCTTGGCTGCTGCCCCCATCCATGACTTAGAAATTGTGCCTGGGCTAGAACTCAGTACTGTGCATTGCGACCGCTCTCTACACATCTTAGGCTTCTACCCTGATCGCGACAAATTAGCAGCACCTTTAGCAGAGCGCTTAGCGGGTCGCAAGCGGCGGGCCGAGAAAATGGTAGCTAAGCTCGCCGAAGTAGGCTACCCGATTCAGTTACCCCACCTGGGAGAAGGCATGGCTCCGGGTCGCCCCCATATTGCCGCAGCCTTAGTACAAGCTGGGCATGCTTCCTCTGTGCGGGAAGCGTTCGATCGCTGGTTGGGAGATGACAAGCCCGCCTATGAGCATTACGAGAAATTCTCCGCGATCGATGGCATTCAGTTATTACGCATGTGTGATGCCGTTCCGGTGTGGGCACATCCTTATCTATTCCGAGGTGGAGAGGTAGAAGAAACGCTCCCCGGATTAGTCGCAGCAGGTCTAATGGGCATAGAAGTCTATCATCCGAACCACAGCCTGAAGCAATCGCGGAAGCTAGAGAAGCTTTGTATTCAGTATGGGTTACTGATGAGCGGTGGCAGTGACTTTCATGGCCCCCACCCCGACAGCAAGAATTCAAACAATACATCCTTAAATAGTTTGCGGATCTCCCTCTCTCTACTTCAACCCATCAAGCAAGCTGCATCAAACCTCCGGCAGCAAAAGAGCTGAAGCGGAGTGGAGCGATCGCCCTCATCCAATCTCTTTATTGGGTTCGAGCTGCATTAGCGGCTAGGCGATCGACTAAGTTGGGTGCGACTAACTTCAGCCATTGCCCCACTTTGCCTTTCAGCGTCATCACCTCTTCTCGCTGTCGTCGCTTCATCGCGCGGATAATTTGCTGCACGCATTCCTCTACAGGCATCGTATCTTTCCCCTCGTCCCTGGGACTATGTCCTAAAGGTTGGCCATCTGCACCTAAAGCCCGTTCGCGGATATCCGTAGCAACAAATCCTGGAGACACAATCAAGACATCTACGCCTGTTTCTTGCAGTTCGATGCGAAGCGTGTCAAAGAAGCCTTGCATGGCATGTTTACTCGCCACATATCCCGATCGCGTGGGTACTCCTTGCTTGCCGCATAGAGAAGAGATCGCCACCAACAATCCTTTGCTGGTCTTTAGGCAAGGGAGAGCATGGTAGGTACAGTAGACGGCACCTAAATAATTAACTCGCATTACTTGCTCAAAAATAGAGAGGTCTGTAACCTCCTCGAACCGAGCGATCGCGCCGATACCAGCATTATTCACAAGGATGTCAATTCCGCCAAACTGCTGAACGGATTCATCAATTAAACGTTTGCAAGCATCCGGGTCAGTTACGTCTATTGGAACTGCGATCGCGCGTCCTCCTTGTTGTTTGCAGGCTTCTACAGTTTCTGTCAGAGCTACCTCATTCCGAGCAGCTAAGACTAAGTTGGCTTGCTGTTGGGCCAGCGTAATTGCGAGTGCTCGGCCAATTCCATCTGAAGCACCTGTAAGGATAACTGTTTTGTGATTAAAGCGCATAAGTAAGGGTGCATTTCAAAAAGATCTAAAGGCATCCTACCGCGCAAAATCTAGCTCGGTTAAGTTTTGTATCCAGAGGCAATGGCCCGAAAGGGTTTTATTGAAATCAAAATAGTAGAATTACTGGCTTTAGATTTTGAAGATAGGGTCAGCAGCCTTCAAAGAGATGAAAATACTTAAATCCGATTGTTTGTATAGCCTGCAAGTTAATAACAAATTAACAGTCATAGTAGCTTTGCTATTTATTTCTTAAGCTGTTTCATCTCGATTAAAAAATCCTTATTTACACTGATTTTGATTCATAAAGCCTATGCACTGAGAGAGTCTTAACTACTTTAAGAGCTTTGCATATTGTGCTGAGAAGACATACGCTATTCTGCTGAGTCGTTTTTTTGATTTACAGCGAATACTAGTTTTTAAGGTTCCTAGAGCAGAAAGCTTTAAGTTGATGATTGTACTTAAAATTTCAGGTTATCTCTTTGAAGTTGGCGCGAATTACTGATACTTAAAGCCTAGTATTTTGGCTAACTGTTAATAACATCTCTGCTCAAGCTTGTAGTCAAGAGAATAAGAATTCTAGCTTTCAAAGGTTCCCGCAGTCTTCCACATCCTGGTCAAAAGGATTAGTCAAAGTAATACAAGAGGCATTATCCAGTGAAAAGAGTGAAGTCGAACAATAGAACTAGCGTCAAGCCTAAATTTAATTACCGCTCCCTAGTTGCAGGATTGTTTATTGCAGGTGGTGTGTTTCAACTGGTTACTCCGGTTCTAGCAGCTCCCGCAGCAAACACAACGATCAGCAACACAGCAACTGCGAGCTATACAGATCCAAGCACTGGCACGACTCTCAGCGCTACCTCCAACACTGTTACCGTGACAGTAGCCGAGGTTGCAGGTATTGACGTCAGCGCTTTAAACACTCCTGGTTCTGCTCAACCTGGTGGCACGCTTAACTACGACTTCAAAATCACCAACACTGGTAATGACCCCACTCGGTTCGTATTACCTAGTACTGCAAGCATCACTGGTACAGGTGCAGCAGGCGCATCTATCAGCCAGATCATCACTGCTGGCGCTGACGGCGTATTGGGCAACGCAGATGACCAAACTATCGCAGTTGGTGGTGCTCCATTACTGACTGGTTCAATCGCGGCTAACGGGATTATTAATGTCCGAGTTGTCCTCGCGATCGCCGCTAACGCTGCTCCTGGAACGGTTACGGTGGAATACGGTAAATCTGTCGATCCTGCCAGCACCAACCAAGTGTATGCAGCTAATGGAGCTTTAGACATCTACACCAATGACAACACTGATCCGAGCACTGTGCCTGGTGAAGTAGCAGGTGCTCCTGTCAATGGCACTCGCGAAGATAGCGCCACTCTAGATGGTGTGATCGGTAACGTCGCTGGTGTCCTGAATGGAACTAATGGCAATGCGGCTGCTACAGGTGATGGCACCAATAACAACACTGACTTCACCAACAAAGCTGTAGCACCGACCGATAGCAAACCCGGTAGCACTGCTAACGATCCAGGTGTAGTCACCTTCACCAATACGCTCAGCAACACTGGTAATGCTCCTGCTACCTTCTTGTTACGCCCTGATGCACCGGGTAGCACTGTACCTGCTGGAACCACGGCAACTATTACTGCGGGAGGTACAACTGGAACCTTCACTTGGAATGGTACTGCTTGGACTGGTACACCAGTTACTGTAAGCGTCGCTCCTGGAACGCCTGTTAACTACACAGTTACTGTAGATTTACCTGCTGGCACGAAGCTCTCAACTGATCTCACAACTCCAGGTGATCTCACAAGCCCGACTGCTGCTGTGGTTGGTGGCTATGCAATGCCTATCCTCGCCTTTGTAGATAGCAACAATGATGGAATTGCTCAGGTAACAGAGCCTCAAAACCTCACGATTGAGCGCACTTATCTAGGTTATGTAGCAATGTACAAAGAAGCTCAAATCCTAGAGGCTGATGGTACCACCGTTGTTCAGGCTTTCACCACAGATGCTACTGCTTTAACAGGCAAACTCACGCCAGGACGTATTGTCGAGTACCGGATTTCCTACAAGAACATTTCCGAGACTGCTGCGGCCACCACGGGTAGTTCCATTCTCAATGCCACCAATCTCCAAATTGTAGAGGATGGCACCACAGGTGGTAACAACTGGGCGCTCGACCAAGATGGAAATACCATCATGGATACAGTTCACGTTTCTGGTATTGATGCTGGTGGAACAATTGTTACGACTGGTACTGATCCCAACATCACCAAGTATGTAGACACTATTTCTTCCTTAGCACCTGGTGCATCTGGCAAACTCGACATTCGTCGCAAGATGAGCAACTAAGCTCCGTTAGTCAAGATTGGGGCACTTTAAGTGGAGTGTCCCAATCACCTCTCCCTTCCCCCATCTCCCAACAAGTCCCTCACACTACTGCGAGAATTAATTATGAAACGCTCCTCTCTCATCGGTTTAAGTGCGATCGCCCTCGTTGCTTCCATTCCCTTCGTTAACGAACTACCTGTATCCGCTAGTTGGCTAAATCCTGGTACTAAGATTGCTCAAAACAATCAACGTCAAGCTCAGATGCAATTAGTTCTGAGCGCTGACAAAAAAATTGTGCAAAAAGATCAGCAAGGCAAAGAAAAAGTTACTTGGGAAGCGCTGAAAGGCAATGTAACCGTGCAGCCAGGAGACGTGCTTCGTTACACCTTGACTGGCGAAAACAAGAGCGATCGCCCCATCAAAGACCTCAAGCTAAATCAGCCTGTGCCTCAAGGTATGGCTTATGTCATGAGTTCAGCAGCAATCAGCCCTAACGCTGGAACTCAAATCACCTATAGCATCGACCAAGGCAAGAGCTTTGTGGCTCAACCCAAAGTGTCGGTCAAGCAAGCTGATGGCAAAGTCGTCATGAAGCCCGCTCCCGCTGAAGCTTACACCAACATCCGTTGGACAATTGGCTCAGCAGTAGGTGCCAAGAGCACTCTGAAAGCAACTTACCAAGTCAAAGTTCGCTAAGCAAGCTTGAGGGCGAGCGCTCTACACTTTCAGATTCGCCCTCAAATTCTCTTTTTATCTCTTTTATTTAAAGCTTTCAAGTTATTTTATATGTCCAACAAGCAGTCAGAGAAGTTTAGAACTGACTGCATAGGGATACTTGTGCCTTTGCGATCGCTACCCCTTCTGGGCTGACAAGGAGATCCGTTACTGTGATGCCACTTTCCAAAAAACATATATTTTCAGTTAAAAACTGGAGCCAGCGGGCAGTTGCGATCGCGGTGGCAAGCAGCTTACAACATTCACTTCCTGTTCTGGCTAAAGGCATTACAACGACTCAACTCTCTAACCAAGCCAGCTACACCTATAGCGATTCTGTTACCCAAAAAACCTTTCAAGGAAATTCTGCCCCAGTTAGTACCAGCATTGATCGCTTAGTTGATCCCTTTGGACGTATTCGTGGCTGTGCTGGAGAGATGCTGAACAGTTACAACGGTTTCAGCCTGGGAATTTATGAAACGAACCCTAGCGATCCCACGGGTGCAAGTTTACACGGTTTGGTATCGCTCACCAAAACTGAGCTACCTGATGTTGCCAATAACATTATCCCTGCTGGGATTGCGCCTAATAGTGAAAATAGTAATCCCTTCTTTTTTACTAACAGTGATGAAGGCACCTACAACTTTCTCCTTGACCCGAAGCGCGGTCAGCTAGATGTAGGCAAAGCTTACATTCTCGTGATTAATCCACCCGAGAATGGTGGTTATAACCAACGCCGGATTCGCCTCAGCATTACTGCTCGCACCAACGATACTGTCTCTTACACTGCTACATCACTAGACGGTAAACCCATCAGTAGCACTGATAATCGCTCCTCTGTGAGTGAGACTATTAATATTCAAAATGCTGAAGGTGCAGGTTTAGTCTTAGCGTTGCTCGATGTTGATGTTGACATATGTCAGTCTCAAGGCGTTCAAATTATTAAAACAGGCGATCGCGCGGCAGCAGAGCCAGGAGACACCGTTATCTATCGGCTCTCGATCAAGAATTTGGCGACTGCGGCGATCGACAATGTCGTGATTACAGATACTCTCCCCACTGGGTTCAACTTCCGAGCTGACTCAGTTCGCGCTGAAATTGCCAACCAACCAGTTGCAGTCACAACGAAACAGAATGGCTCAACTGTTACCTTTCAGCCCAATGTTTCCTTAGCGCCTCAAGCTGACAATCAAAGCGCGGTTTTAAACATTGCTTACGCCGCTGTTCTCACGCCTGATGCAGTCCGTGGTACGGGTCTCAACTCTGCGGTTGTCAGTGGCGATCGCGTAGATAATCGCCAAGGGGTGAAAGATGGTCCTGCAACTCACCGTCTTCGTATCCGTTCTGGTATTTTGTCCGATTGCGGTACCATCATTGGTCGTGTCTTTGTAGACAAAAACTTTGATGGCGAACAACAACGAGGTGAACCCGGTGTCCCTAACGCTGTCGTGTTTATGGATGATGGCAACCGCATCACCACCGACCCCAATGGCTTGTTCTCCGTATCTAATGTGATTTCTGGTTATCGTACTGGGGTACTAGACCTCACGAGCGTCTCCGGTTACACCTTTGCCCCCAATCTCTATGTCAAAGAACGCAATAGCCAATCTCGCCTAGTGCATCTACAACCAGGTGGCTTGGTCCGAATGAACTTCGCAGTGACCCCAGCTTCCAGCGAAACCAAAAACCAGTGAATATACTACTGCTCTCACAGGGATAAGTTAAAAGGCTGACAACAGTCCAGTAAAACAGCGCAAGTGTTTAGAAGGCTTAAATCTTATCTTAGGGATATCCAGTTTTTCCTACCGCACATAGCCGAGTTTCCTAGCCTGAAACACTCCTAGTTATCTGCCAGCTCTGTAGGAAATCTTTATTTCACAAACCTCTATCCGCTGTGAGCAAGAGATGACTACGAAGCCTACAGGTTCTAAAATTAACGCCCTAAAGCTTGGTTTGCTCGGAGCTATCACCGGAACTGTAGGTCTAATTGGGTCTCCCTTGGCTGCCCAGGCAAGCACAGAATTTGAGGTTTCCCTTCCAGAGACATCTATACAGCCAGTTACTATTTCTTCAGGCAATGGAGCATTTCACCCTCTAATCTTCTCACCTCAATTATCAGATAACTTAATTACGGCTCAAGCGATCGCTCCTGTTGCAACGACTCCTGATGCCAAGCCAGAGGCTACGGCTACTGAGACTGCCCCACCTTTGCCAGCGACCACGACTCCCAGCGCTGAAGCATTACCAGTTCTAGAAAATATTCCTGAAAGTGCTCCGGTTGATGCCGCTCCTGCGGTTACACCTACCCCTACTGCAACTCCTGAGAATACCAGCCCTGTTGCTCCTACAGAAGTCAAGATTCTCACGCCTACTACCAACACAGTTCTAGATATCCCTGCGACGACAGTAATTCTACAATTTGTGGAAGGTATACAGGTACAACTACAAGCAAATGGAGCTACTGTTAGCACCACCTCAATTGGTCGTACAGAAACAGATACCAAAACTGGTATCATCACCCAAACTTGGTATGGTGTGCCTTTGAAAGAGGGAGACAATACCATCACCGCTCAGCCTACTACCAATGGAGTTTCTGGTACTCCCGTGGCGGTTCAGGTACAAGTTCGGGGTAGCGCCACCCAACTGAGTATACAGACGGTTGAGACTCGTATCCCTGCGGATAGCCGTTCTACCGCTACAGTGCAAGGGCAATTACTAGATGGCAAAGGTAACCGTTCTAATCGAGATGCGATCGTTACCTTAAGTACTAGCGCTGGAGAATTCGTTGGTGCCGATGCGAAAACCGATGAGCCTGGGTTTCAGGTACAAGCCCGTCAAGGCCAGTTTACAGCCAACTTGCGCTCCAGCTTACAAGCTCAAACAGTAACAGTCCGGGCCAATATTGGTGAGTTAGAAGCTTTTACCCAACTTCAATTTGAAACGAATCTGCGTCCCTCGATCGCAACAGGTGTAATTGATGTGCGGTTGGGCAGACGAGGCAGCGACTACTACGGTAGCTTCCGCGATTATCTCCCTCGTGATGGCGATAACTCTACAGAGCTAGATGTGCGCGGGTCTGTATTTGCCACTGGTAAGGTAGGCGATTGGCTGTTTACAGGTGCTTACAACAGCGATCGCAACCTTAACCAAACCTGCGATGCTAACAGCCGCCTATACCGAGATACGCAGTTTTGTGAGCAGAACTATCCCGTATATGGCGACAGTTCTCGTGTTGATAACCTCACGCCTTCTAAAGATAGCCTGTACTTGCGGGTTGAGCGCTCCGCTAAAATTGCGGGTGCCGCTCCTGACTATGCCATGTGGGGCGACTACAACACCAATGAGTTTGCCACCAAATCTCAACAATTTACCGCGTTCACTCGCCAGTTGCATGGTTTCAAAGCCAACTACAACATCGGTGATCTGCAAGTAACTGGCTTCTACGGCAACAACGTCGAAGGCTTCCAAAGAGATACGATCGCACCCGATGGCACCAGTGGTTACTACTTTCTCTCTCGTCGCCTCCTGGTTCCTGGTAGTGAGAATGTTTTTATTGAGCTAGAAGAGCTGAATCGTCCTGGCACAGTGCTCGATCGCCAGTCTCTCAACCGAGGCTCTGACTACGACATCGACTACGATCGCGGTTCTGTCATTTTCCGCAAACCCATCCTCCGGACTGATATTAGTGACGAAGGTGAGGTATTGGTTCGTCGGATTGTCGTTACTTACCAGTATGAAGGTCAAGGTACCAGTAACATCTACGGTGGTCGCGTTCAATATCACCTAGACCGTACCCTCAATCATGAAAGCTGGCTCGGTGCAACTTATCTCAAAGAAAACCAAGGAGTACGGGATTTTGAACTCTACGGAGCAGATGCCCTCATCAATCTAGGTTCTAAGGGACAACTGATTGCAGAATACGCTCATTCTAAAAACGACTCTGAAGTGATGGGCAAGGTGAGCGGTTCAGCTTACCGTTTAGAAGCTCAGGGAGAAATCGCTAAAGGCATTCAAGGCCGAGCTTATTACCGAGCCGCTGACCCAGGATTCGCCAATGATGCCACGATTAGCTTTGTCCCTGGTCAAACTCGCTACGGTGCTCAGGTTACAGGCAAGCTTTCCGCCACCACCAACCTCCGGGCACAGTACGACCATGAAGATAACTATGGCGTTGCGCCCCGTCCCCTCGATACTTTAGAAGATTTGTTTGCGCCTCATTCTACCGCCATTCCTGGTAGCCAGATGGATAACTCTCTCACCACAATCTCAGCTGGTATTCAACAGAAAATTGGCAAATCTGATCTCACAGTAGATTGGATTCACCGCGATCGCGAAGATCGTCTCTATCCTGATCTCAGCGGCACTTCTGATCAGTTGCGTTCTCGCGTGACGGTTCCTCTCGCCAGTAACCTCACCTTCCTAGCCCAAAACGAGATGACTCTTTCAGGCAAGGTAGATAGCGTCTACAACGATCGCACCCTTGTCGGTCTGGATTGGAAGCCGATGCCTGGAGTCGATGTGCGTCTGGCGCAGCAGTTCTTTACTCGGGGTCAATATGCTGGAAATTCTATTACCAGCTTGGATGTCAACAGTTCTTACAAGCTCGGTTCTGATACCACCTTGACCGGACGTTATTCTTTGCTAGGTGGCGCTGACGGCCTGAAGATGCAGGGTGCAGTGGGCCTCAACCAGCGCTGGAACATTGCTCCAGGTCTCCGGATGGATCTGGCTTATGAGCATGTGTTTGGTAATTACTCGCGTCGCACGGCTGCGGGTTCTCAGTTCCTTCAGCCCTTTGCATCAGGCCAGAGTGCTTCTTCTCTGGCATTGGCTTCTGGAGATAGCTACAGTGTTGGTTTAGAATACACTGACAATCCTAAGTTCCAAGCGAGTGCTCGTTACGAACACCGCTCCTCCTCTGAAGGCAGCAATACTGTAATCTCTGCGGCTGCCACAGGTAAAATCACTCCTTCTCTTACCGCTTTAGTTCGCTACCACCAAGCGAGTGCTGCCAACCAAAAGTTATCTGATTTGGGAGATACCAAAGATCTAAAAATTGGTTTGGCTTACCGTGATATCCACAGCGACAAATTCAATGCGCTGTTGCGCTATGAGTATCGCCAGAACCCCTCCACAATCCCAGATTCTCTCTTGCTGGGCAATGGCACTGGTTCTGAGGAGCATCTCTTCGCGGCAGAAGCGATTTATGCACCCAATTGGCGCTGGGAGTTCTATGGCAAATACGCGTTTCGTCATAGCTCCACCTATTTAGCTAAAGATTTAGTGGGTACTAGCAGTGTCTCCCTAGCCCAGCTCCGAGCCACCTACCGTTTAGGCTACAGCTGGGATGTGGTTGGAGAAGCTCGCTGGATCAATCAACCCAACACAGGTTATAGCGAAACTGGGTTCAACATTGAGGCAGGCTACTATATGACTCCCAACTTGCGCCTAGCAGCAGGATATGGATTTGGCCGTGCTAGCGATCGCGATTTCAGTGGTTCTCGCTCAGTGGATGGTCCTTACCTCGGCCTCACAGTGAAACTGAATGAATTGTTTGATGGTTTTGGTTTACAGAAAGCACCTCAGCCTCAGCAACAGCCCCAAACTAAGCCAGTTGCCTCACATTCTTCTAGTCATTTAGCGCATACAACTGCAACCTCGGAAACAACATCTACAACATCCGAATTAGTTCCGGCTGCATCTGCAACTGTTAGTGGTAGTGGGGAATGATAAAGCTATGAAACTTCAACGCTTTCCTAATCTCAAGCTCCTGGCTTCTGCTGCGCTGGCCCTAGCGGGTGCCACTTTAGGGATTGCTAATCCAGCGATCGCCGCTCCCCAACTCACGATTACTCCAATTACCTGGAACGTAATTGGTTTAGATAGCGTTGCCTCTCAAATGCTCGGTGGAGCAGGCCCTGATCAGTTTCTAGAAGGAGCGCGCGTTTGTAATGTCGGTGATGCTACTGCAACCAATGTCACAGCTTCCTTTGTAAAAACTGGAGGCAGTAGCTATATCAGCTTAGTAGGAGCTAGTACACTCTCTATCCCTTCGCTACCCGCAGGCCCTACGTCCCATCCTCCAGGGAATACAGGCCCCACGCCCAGTAACTGCTCTGACTTCTATTTCAACGTAAAAATTGCTCGTGATAGAGCATCCTATTCTACCCTTGCTAACGCTAGCACCAGGCAGCAGTTTTATATTTCGGCCACTGGCACGGGGTTAGGAACTATCACGACACCTCAAAACCGAGAATTGTATGTTGAGAAGCTCGTTTCTCAATCACGAAACGCAGTTGATAGCATTTCTGGCCCCAGCACCGTCTTTGTAGGAGACATTGTTCAATATACAGTCAAGGGACACACAGCTCCTGGTGGTTACGAACAGCTGTCATTCCTACCTGTTTTACCTGGCTTTTTTCAGCTACTTTCCGTTTCTACGACCTACTCATCTCCGTCTGGCTCAACCAATAACGTTGTCTATGCCGATGCTTGCGGTTGGGAAAACAATCCCAGTAGTACTTACTATCACAACAACCTAACCTGTAATAACCCAGCCATTCCCAGTGGATATGTGGGTGAGAAAGTAGGTGATAACGTCACAACCGTTTATACAATTAAAATTTTATCAGCGGGTAGCGGCGCATTAACTAACATTATTTATGACTTCTCTGGAAGTAGTTACCACTACAATGCTGACGTTGGCACAGGCGCAAACTTATTTGCTGTGACTGCCTTTGCACCTTCGACTGGCATTGACTTGATGGTTCAGAAGACCCGTGTTGGCACTTTTGCCAATGGTATTAACGGGCAATACACACTGAACGTCTCAAACGCAGGGACACTCTCTACTACTGGAACCATCACCGTTACAGATGTACTGCCTGCATCTCTAGACTATGTTTCTGCGACTGGCAATGGTTGGACTTGTAACTATGTCTTAGCCAATCGAACATTAACTTGTACCAGCTCTGGTCCTTTAGCTCCTAAAACAAATAGCAACATCACGTTAACCGTTAAGCCGAATACAACAGGCACAATTTCTAACACTGCTACAGTGGCCACAGCCAATGATACGGTTGCTAGTAACAACACATCTAATGACACAACAACCGTTAATGCGCCTGTTAACTTGGCTGTTACTAAAACGGTTGGGATAGCGAGTAGCTCTGGCACCCCGATTACCAGTACTAGCCCTAATAGCAATATCACCTATACAGTTAAAGTTACCAATAACAGTAGTTTTGATGTTATAGGAGCAAAACTCAGCGACATTGTTGACCCAGCCATTACCGTTTCGACTACTTCGGCACCTGTTTGTAACCCTAGTGGGGGCAGTACTTGTACCCTGACTACAACAGGTAATGACGTTAGCGCGCTTCTCAACTTAAAGAGCGGTGGTACTGCCACTATTACTATTACTGGAACTGTGGCATCCTCAGCAACTGGCACCATTCCTAATACAGCTCAGGTTGCTCCACCTGCTGGATACGTGGATCAAAATCTTACAGATAACGCAGCATCCGCAGATGTGAACGTCAACGCTTCGGATTTAACGATCGCCAAAACTCACACTGACAAATTTCTGTTAAACCAAAACAGCAGTTTTCTACTCACTGTTAAAAACATTGGCTTTTCAGCTACATCGGGCACCATCACCGTAACTGATCAGTTACCTACAGGTTTAACTTATCAATCAGCGGCAGGAGCAGGTTGGTCCTGTAGCTTCAATGCCACGAACACTACAGTGACTTGTACCACTAGCAACGTCATTGCTGCTAGCAGTTCTGCTAACCCCATTACCATTACAGTTCGGCGAGATTCATCCGCAGCTACTACCAACACAGCTACTGTTTCTGGAGGTGGAGATAAAAATAACACCAATGATTTTGGTAGTGATGCGATCGCTGGTGTTTCTCAACTACGCTTAGTCAAGCGAATTACCGCAATCAATACTACGAATAGAACAGGTTTTGTAGACGGCACAGGTACAACCGATGACAACGCTACGAACTGGCCTTCCCCAACTAGTACCTCTTTGGCTGGGGTGATTAATGGAGGTGCTGTACGGTCTGGAGATGTAGTAGAATACACCATTTACTTCCTCTCTGATGGTGGAGCGGATGCCCAAAACGTAGTGTTATGTGATCTTGTGCCTCTGAATCAAACTTTGGTGGCAAATGCCTATAGCACTGTAGCGGTAGCCCCAGGCGGAACAGCGGGCGCAACTCGTAGTATTGCGACTTCTGTTAATGGTGCTCAAGTTTCTTACACCGATTTGGTTGATGGAGATGCAGGTGGTTTCTATGTAGTTGGTGCATCAGTCCCCGTCCCAGTAGGTGGGACCAGCCCTCAACCCTGTCCTGCTGCAAATACTAGTGCTAATGGCAATGGAGCAGTTGTGGTTAACCTTGGCACCCTCTTAAGAGCAACCGCTTCAGGCACACCTGCAAGCTCTTATGGCTTTGTGCGCTTTAGAGCGAAGGTGAACTAAACTTAGTTTGAGCGGCTTGAACAGTCACTGGCGGAAGAAAGTGACTAAATCTAGGTTTAAGTTTTCTTACCAGTTATTAGATAAGTCTGCATGGACCCTTTGCCTTTAACCTCAATGATGTCCCGCTTCTCAAAAGTATAGTGAGTTTTTAAGTGATGGTATGTGGCTTCAGTCACCTGCACTCTACCAGGTAGGCCGTGAGACTCCATGCGGCTCGCTATGTTGACGGTATCTCCCCATAGATCGTAGGAGAACTTTTTGGTGCCGATCACACCTGCTATCACAGGACCAGTATTGATGCCAACACATAAATTAAGCTTCGTTCCATGTTTAGTGTTGAATTGGACGATCGCACTCAACATATCCAGTCCCATCTCCGCGATCGCCTCTACATGATGATCAGAAGGGATAGGTAATCCTCCAGCCACCATGTAGGCATCTCCAATCGTTTTAATTTTTTCTAACCCATGTTTTTCAGTAAGTTGGTCAAAAGCAGAAAAAATTTCATTTAAGTAACTAACCAATGCTGTTGGGGTGATTTCGCTGGCCCATTGGGTAAAGTTGACCAGATCGGCAAAGAGAATCGTGACTTCCTCGAAACTATCGGCGATCGTATCTTCTTGAAGTTTGAGGCGCTTGGCGATCGGGCCAGGTAGCGTGTTCGAGAGGAGACGGTCTGCTTGCTCTTGCTGATAGCGCAAAGCTTCTTCCATCACTCGCCGTATTGTGATGTCATGGATAAAAGCAGATAAACCTTCGTAGGATGGAAACGCCCGAACTTCAATCCAACGGCCTAGGGGAGCATAAAACTCTTCAAAATTAACGCTAACCTGCTGAGTTACCGCGTTGTGAAACTCCTCATCGAATTTTGAACCTGCTAAGTCACTTAAAACGTCCCAAATGACTTTTCCTAGCAACTCTTCGGGTGATTTCTGGAGAATTTGACCCGCTTTTTGGTTGACAAAGGTGAAACGCCACTGACGGTCTAAGGCCCAAAAACCATCCGTCATGCCTTCTAGAAGGTCTACGACTTGCTGATCTGAGGCTCTTAGTTGGGCTTCAGCTTGCTGATACCGATTAATTTGGCGCTCTAGCTTTTCAATCTGTAACCGCAGTTCCATTTGGGCAATCACCTGCCGACCTAGCACCTGCAACGCCTTTCGTTGCTCTGGGGTGAGATTGCGGGGAATGCGATCGAGCACACAAAGAGTCCCTAATGGAAAACCATCTGGCGTAACGAGAGGCGTTCCTGCGTAAAAGCGAATACTGGGGTCGTTGGTGACGAGTGGGTTCTCGGCAAAGCGCTCGTCTTCTAGCATGTTGGGGATCACGAACAAGTCATCAGGTTTAGCGATCGCATGGGCGCAGAAGGCTTGCTCTCTCGGAACTTCTACAGCATCTATGCCTACTTTGGACTTAAACCACTGCCGATGCGAGTCTGTTAAGCTAACCAACGAAATGGGGCTACCACAGATTTGAGCCGCCAACTCTGTTAGCTCATCGAATGCCTCCTCTGGCATGCTATCCAAGATGTTATATTGCTTTAGAGCTTCTAGACGCTCGGCTTCATTGCTAGGGATGGGAGGAGCATGCACAGCAGGCTTTGGAGAGATAGGTTGAGGCGATCGCTGTGATTTTTTGTGTTTGCTCACTCTGAAGCGATGGATTATGCGTACCACCCATTTCACTAGCGCAGTGCCCCATTGATTCATGCGACTTAATCGAGCCATCTCAACTGAGGTTATCTCCTAGCCTAGTTTAAAGGTGAAATGAGAGCTGACTCTGACTGTAACGTGAAAGCCGTAATCCTACCATGACTCATTAATTCCCAAAATCTGCCATCTCAGAGTCACATCAAGGCTAAATTGTTAGATTAAGCTTAAGTAATTTGCGTTTACACCGAGTCCAAACAAAATCCGGCGAAAGTGAGAGGGTTTTTAACGTACTGTTACACAAGCTAGTAAGAGTAAAACGATGTTCATGTGCAAATGTTATGGCTCCTACAGCATTAGTTACAGGTAGCTCTGAAGGAATTGGTAAAGCGACAGCTCTGCTTCTAGCCCGCCAAGGTTATGACTTAGTCCTAGCAGCACGTCATAGCGACCGACTCGAAGCGGCGGCCAGTGAGGTGCGATCGCTGGGGCGAGATGTATTACCTGTAGTGACGGATATGAGAGACCCAGTTCAGGTAACCACACTAGTTGAAAAGACTCTGGGGCACTACGGGCATCTTGATGTCCTCGTTAATAATGCTGGAATATATCTCTCTGGCCCGATCGAAGCCTTCTCTTTAGAGGACTGGCACCAAGCGATCGACCTCAACTTGTGGGGCTATATCTATACTATTCAGGCTCTACTCCCACACTTCCTTCAGCGCGGCACTGGCACCATCGTCAATGTTAGTTCCATTGGCGGTAAAGTATCAGTTCCTTATTTAACTCCTTATTGCACGACCAAATTTGCTGTAACTGGTTTGACGGAGTCTTTGCATTCGGAGCTATCTCCTAAAGGCATCCATGTTGCGGGTATTTATCCCAACGTGATCAACAGTGACTTTATGCAGC
The DNA here is from genome assembly GCF_014695385.1 of Trichocoleus sp. FACHB-46. Lineage (NCBI taxonomy): Bacteria > Bacillati > Cyanobacteriota > Cyanophyceae > Leptolyngbyales > Trichocoleusaceae > Trichocoleus > Trichocoleus sp. FACHB-46. Next base: position 218,405 of record NZ_JACJOD010000041.1, read on the forward strand.
GGGCTATCTTCCGGGGGAAAGATGAGCCAGATCGGCAGGCTCGTCAAGAACAGCTCGAACAAGTCCTTAAGGTGCCTGTTGTCGAGAAGCCAGAAGATGTAGCTCAGGCAATTTGGGACGCGATCGCCCATAAAAAAGCTGAGGTAATTGTCGGTTCTGCAAATATGTCAATTGCAGCGAGCCGCCTCTTCCCCAGCTTAATGCAGTGGATTTTTAGAAAAACATTTCAGTTAAAAGACCAAACCTAAGCGATCGCCAGGGAGACCAAAAGTGAGATCCAAATTATAGGGCGATCGTTTGGCCTGCTTGCCCACATATTACTCAGGCTAGTTTCTGAGACTAGCTCTATGTAGCTAATGCGAACGATTAAACATCTCACTTCTCTACGGTGGGGTGTTTAATCAAACCAAAGTAATTTATCTATAATTTACCTGGGTAATATATGTTGGCGTGGACCAATCCCAGGGTTAATCATAGCTGCGAGTTCTGCTTCTGAAAGTTGCTCAATTGCCGTATTGAGATCCTCTAGAGTAAATTGATAACCACTTTGGGCCGCAATCTCAATAAAGGTCTGCGGATTAGAAGTTGCTTTCAGCTTGTTCTGTAGGGCTTGGTCTTGTGTAGCCGCTTTAAAGAATTGGGCAGCACCTTGTGTCATGATGTCAGATCCTCTTACAACAGAGTCGAGCGCTGTAGCTAAATGAACTAGCGCTGAGAAACAGCATCACGGTCAGCAGTTAGAAGGTAATCTGGCAATACTCTGCAAAAACAGTCTAAGGCAGTAGGAGTCTACATTTGGGGCTGGTGGAGCGCAGAGTATTGGGGCGTGAATAACAGAATAGAAACTGCTCACTCTGACACTGTCTGAGAAACTTCGACGTGGGAGTTTCTTATCTCTCAGCTTAGAAGAAGAAACAAAAACCGGATCAATTCGACAGCAAAGTTTACTTCATTGCAAACTGAAAACCACAACTTGCTCTTTTTCAGGGGGTTGCAGTGTTTTAGCAGGAATTTAGCTTCACTTGACTAAGATGATATGCTGATAATGTATAAACAATATTCGAGCTTGTAAATGCTTTTCATAGATTTTTCTCTATAAGAGCAACACCACCCGTCTAGGAGTAGTACCTGTGAGACAAATTACGCTGCACCAACTCCAAGTTTTTGAAGCGGCGGCTCGCCATTGTAGTTTCACTCGTGCTGCTGAGGAACTTTTTCTGACTCAGCCTACAATCTCCATGCAGGTCAAGCAGCTTTCTCAAGCGATCGGATTACCGTTATTTGAGCAGGTTGGCAAGCGGCTTTTCTTGACGGATGCTGGGCAAACCCTCCTCGTCACCTGCCGAGAAATTTTTGAACGTCTGTCTATGTTAGAAATGACTGTAGCAGACATGAAAGGGCTAAAGCAGGGCCAACTGCGGCTCGCAGTTATTACAACTGCTAAGTACGTTGTACCGCGATTGTTAGGCCCATTTTGCCAACGATATCCCGGCATTGATGTCTCATTGAAGGTGACCAATCACGAACGGGTAATGGAGCGGATGGCAGCCAACTTGGATGATCTCTATATTGTGAGTCAGCCGCCAGAGCATCTTGACATTCAATCTCATGCCTTTGTAGAAAATCCTTTAGTGGTTTTGGCTCCTCCTAATCATCCCTTAGCTGACGCTAAACATATCTCCCTAGAACAGCTAGCCGGAGAACCGTTTATTATGCGGGAACCTGGGTCCGGAACTAGGAAAGTGGTGCAGGAACTATTCGATCGCTATGAAATTCCTATTAAAGTTAAGCTCGAAATTGGTAGTAATGAAGCCATTAAGCAGGCGATCGCAGGAGGTTTAGGCATCTCTGTGCTTTCACTTCATAGCTTAAATTTAGAAGGAAATAACGGTCAATTCAGTATTTTAAACGTTGAGCATTTCCCGATCTTGCGACACTGGTATGTGGTTCATCCTAGCGGCAAGCAACTCTCTGTGGTAGCTCGAACTTTCTTTGACTATTTACAAGCGGAAGGTAGGCAAATTGCTGACCTCAAGAATGCTTTAGAATGGTCGGCTGAGCTGGCTCATTTCGCTCAGTAGATTACGGCAGTAGGCTATCTGCTGTCCCACTATTACTGACTGAAATATGCGATCGCTTTATTACTGGCTACGAGCTATAGCCCAGATCAGCAGTAAGTGGGTTGGGTAGAAAGTATAAAACCAACGCACTGTCGGTCCTTTTTGTTGGTTTGTGATCAGCAGCAACAACGGAGTCACGACAGCAGGCAGTTGAAACAAGCCAAAATTGCTCGATGCGATCGCCAAAAAGAGATGTAATCCCAGCCAAATTCCCCACCAGTAGTAGTTAGAGCGAAACTGGGATAATAGCCCAACGATCGCAAGCCCGTAAGCACCATATTCAAACTTCAGCAATTCTGCTGCCATCATACTCGCTGCCCAAATCCAATAACGTTGCTCTGGATAGCGACGACACAACCGCAACATAGCTACCCCCAACATCAACGTAAATAGAATATTGAGGAATTCACCCTGCAAAGCCACCACATACAATGGCTGACTAACAATGCCTAACAAAAGCAGCCTGATAAGATAGCGCTCAATGTTGCGGGTATGCTGTTCTCCCTGGGTCAACAGCCACGCAAATAAAGGAAAACTGAGACGACCCACCACCCGGAATGCTAGGACATTGGGAAAGAAAACTACTCCTACATGATCGATCACCATGAAGATTGCAGCCAAAAGCTTGATATGGAAGTTATTGAGCTGCAACTGCATAGGTAGAGTTTTTTTGCGAACAATATTTGCAGTCTAGCTGTTAGTTACCTGAGAGAGCGAGGTTGCCAACCGTACCAGTGGCGGAGGGTGAGCCAAACGACCGACAGTAGTCCTGCCAAACTTAGCGTCAGACCTGTAAAAGGAACCAGTAAGCCAAACACAGGGAGAATGGCTCCGCTAATGGTGGCGATCGCAGCAGCAATGGAAGCCCGTTGATTTCTGCCTAAGCCCCAAGCCAAAATCAGCATTACGGGGGCTAGGATTGCCCAAGCAAAAGGAGCAGGGATGATGCGGCTAAGGTAGGTGAGGGTTAGGAGGCTAGCAAAGAAAATTCCAGAGGCGATCGCCACATCTCGTAGTCTCAATGGCACCGAGAGATAGAGTACCAAGAGCCACCAGAACAGTAGAGCAGGAGCCAGGAGCAGCAGGCGAGGCAGCACACCTGTATTGCGTACCGAAGCGGTGGCAGTAAAGACACCAAAGGGATTCAACACCGAAACATTATCGGCAAACTCCCAAGTGAAGCGAGTCCCACGCCCTTCCGGTTGCATTTTGGTAGGCACAATACCGCTGGCAAACTGTGCCCCGGGGAAATTGGCTAGCGCCGTTAAGCGAAAATTGGAGAGCAACTGCGAGCCTGCGTTGTAGACCCAGCGCGGACCACCTGATGCTTGGTAGGTAATACGAAACTGAGCCGTCTCACCCGCACCCAAGCGTAAGGGGAAGCTATAGTTACTTTGCTGAGAAGACTGTAAACGCTGACCATTTCGCTCTACTCGGTAGTCTTGCAGGAGGGTGTAGCCCGCAGGTGGTTGAGTCTCAAAGAAAAACTCATCAGCAGTCTCTAAAGTATTGACCACTTCATAGTTGCCATCAAAGCCAACCTGATAAAGGAGACGGTTGTTGGCGGGGTCAGTAGTTTGCTGTAGCGTGACATCTACCTGAGTGCGGCTAGGCGTGAGAAAGCGGCTGACTTCTTGGGTGCGTTTCTCCTCCACCACTTGCCCGTTGATCACCGTGGTGGTTGTATAGGGTTCCTGAACGGTATATCGCAATTGCGGAGCGGTATGTTCTAGCCGTTCTCCTGCGACATTACTAGCGATCGCAGCAATCCGAGCTTGCTCCCAGTGGTGATAACGATTAGCCAGGGTAGAACAGAGAAAAAAGCCACTCACCGTGATTAACAAGATTAAGGTGGCATGTTGTACGGTTCGCAGTAGGAGGCCGTACTGAGTCACCCAAGTTTCTGTCCAGAGAATTTTGGTGCGGCGACCCAAGGAGAAATTGAGGAGCGCGATCGCCACTCCCAAAAGACCTGTGAGAACAACAAACAGCAGAAACAACTTCATTCCCTGCTCCCCGAATTGGATCAACTCCTGGGGATGGGTGAGGTCAGGGAGAGAGGGGATTCCCTGAGAGGTTGGATTCATAGTGGTTAAAACTGAAGAGAGAGATGGCTCCCTAGACTACAGATTGCTACATTTAGATTCCGCGATCAGCAAACTCTTCAAATAATGAAACCTAACGCGGTTTGGTTCGAGTCCAACCAGACCTTAGACTTGAGAATATGCCTTGCTTGATGCGCTGAATAACTTTAGAACCGACAATGACATTAACACTTTCCATCAACGACGCTCAGCGGTTGCCACTCGCTCCCCTAGCCGCTCCTACCCGCTTGCTGTTGGGGCCTGGTCCCTCCAATGCTCACCCCGATGTGCTGGCGGCGATGAGCCAAACGCCAGTGGGCCACCTCGATCCAGCTTTTCTGCAATTGATGGACGAGATTCAAGCGCAGTTGCGCTACGTCTGGCAAACCGAAAACCAACTGACGATCGCGGTTAGTGGCACAGGAACGGCAGCTATGGAAGCCACCCTCGCCAACACGGTTGAGCCGGGGGATGTGGTGCTGGTGGGTGTCGCAGGTTACTTTGGCAACCGCTTGGTCGATATGGCTGGACGCTACGGTGCTGATGTTCGCAGCATCACCAAGTCTTGGGGCCAAGTTTTCTCCTTGGAAGAACTCCGTACTGCTCTAGAAACTCACCGTCCTGCAATTCTGGCGTTGGTGCATGCCGAGACTTCTACCGGAGCACGACAACCGCTAGAAGGAGTGGGTGATTTGTGCCGCGAGTTCGACTGCCTGTTGCTGCTCGACACCGTCACCAGTCTGGGTGGTGTGCCCATCTTCTTAGATGAGTGGAAAGTGGACTTGGCTTACAGTTGCAGCCAAAAAGGTCTGGGTTGTTCTCCAGGGGCTTCTCCTTTCACGATGGGACCACGGGCGATCACGAAGATGCAGCAGCGTAAGACCAAGGTAGCGAACTGGTATCTGGATATGAACCTGCTGGGCAAATATTGGGGTAGCGATCGCGTGTATCACCACACCGCACCGATCAACCTCTACTATGGTCTGCGGGAAGCTTTGCGCCTAATTGGTGAGGAAGGATTGGCAAACTGCTGGCAGCGCCACCAAAAGAATGTGGAATACCTCTGGCAAAGCTTAGAAGAGATCGGCCTGACTCCCCACGTCGAGCGCGAGTTCCGCCTCCCCACCCTAACTACGGTGCGGATTCCAGAAGGTGTGGATGGCAAAGCGATCGCCCGTCAACTCCTGAATGAGCACAATATCGAAGTTGGTGGTGGTTTAGGTGAACTGGCAGGCAAGGTGTGGCGCGTGGGTCTCATGGGCTACAATAGCCGCCCCGAAAGTGTCGATCGCCTAGTCGCTGCCCTGAAGCAAGTGTTACCCCAGTAGCTAATTCAGATTGCAGTTGCTTTTGAATTCGTCAATCATTGGGGCATCTCTAGAAGGTGCCCTTACTTTTTAGCGATCGCTGACTAAACTTGAAATTGCTGAAGTAACCAAGCCCCAACCTGAGATTGGTCTGTCTCCCGGCTGCGTTGGAGGGCTGATTCTAAAGTGGCGATCGCTAACCCTGAAAACACTTGCGATTCCTGAATTCGTTTGCTGCCTTGGTCGGCAATGGTGTAAGCCAGAACTTGAGTATTCTGCACATCTACGACCCAATATTCGCTGACACCCAACTCCTCGTACAAAGCACGTTTGGTGCCTAAATCATCGAGTAGGGAGCTTCTGGCAACTTCAATTACTAAGTTGGGTGCAGGATATTGGTTGAGATTGACAATTCCGGTGCCGCTAGGTACTGCCTGAGCTTGGTTGCCGATATAGTAAGCAACATCCGGTTGGCATTCTTGCAGTCCAGTTTTACGAAAGGTTGTGGTGTCTAAGCCTGTGATGGGAATACCTTTGAGAGCTGCAAACAGATTGACTGCAAATATGATCACGACATGATCTTTGCCATGATCAAAGCTGACTGGTGCCCTCTCAATCCTCACATGGCCTTTGTAATAATAACCCTTCGCCTGTTGAACCGGGGAAGCATCAAGTATCTGAACATAATCATCCCAAGATGCTGTCAACCAAATATCATGTGATTGGGTCTGTAGGACGCTTGTAACTGATTGTCTACTATCAGGAATATTCACCTTTCAATCAGCCCTAAGCTATTCAAATCTGAGATTATGACAGAAAATATTTTAATCTGCAAAAGAAATCAATCTGTCACAAGCTGCATCAATTTCTTCACATAACATATTAATCAGATAGCAACTCAAATCAATTCTGTTACTACCAGCCTTTTGGTTGGCAATGAATGACTTTAGCATATGACTTAGGTTTTTTAATCCTTGATAATCATCAGCCAAAAATCGACTAATATTAATAGCTTTATATCTACTAATAATACATCCACGAAAATCTACAATCTCCAAATTTTTTAGTTGAATAATAGCATCGAACAACTCATGAGTGTTGATATACTTAAATAGTGGCGTGTTTGCCTCTGTATTATATTTATAAACTTCCCTGAAGAATTCCTCTGGTTTTTCCTTAAGAAGACTGACAAGTACATTGGCTTCTTTATATAAAATAACTTCATGCTGCTGCTTACTAATATTTAAAATCAGTTCTTTAATTTCGGCATAGAATTTACTTTTTGGCTCATTATGAGATAGCCTAGAATCATTTGCAATATCTTGGTATTCTAGTTTTCCTTCAAGAAACTGGCGTTGGATAGTATGATTAAATATGTTTTTTAGTTCTTCGTCTCTTTCTTCAATTAGACCAACCTCAGAGAAAAACATTAGAGATTTACATAAATTTATTAGCTCTGTTGGTTTATTAATTCTATCCTGCTTTAAATCCTCTATGTACTCTTTACTCGTATTAAAAAAATCACTATCGGATAGAAGAGTATAATTATTAATTAAGTTGTATTTTGAGGTTTTCTCGGTTTTCCGAAGAGATAGAATTTCTTCGGAAAATAACTTCTGATCAAAATATCCACCAACTATGTAGTTGTAAATTGATCTAAATGTTACTTGATATGAAGAATTTACTCCATAATAGCGCCGTATAAATCTAGATAGATATGATTCCGTATCTTCCTCTTTTTTCCGTGCAACGAAAGTTATATCATATCCTTTTTCAATCCAAGCATTTATTTGAGCTAAGTCTAATCTTCCAGCTTTGAACTCTATGTTGATTGCGAAAACAAAGCGCAAAATCTCTCTTTCTACATCTGTGGCTGATTCATCAATATCAAAAAAGCTAGCCAAAACAGTTTTAGCGATACTCAATGAGTTTTTTATTATTCTCAAATTTTTTATTTTTTCTGAGGTCAAAACATCTACAATAAAATTTTTGTGATAAATTATTTTTGTCTTTAAATTATCATCATACTCTTTTATAAAATGCTCTATCGTCTCTTCAAGCGATGAGGAGAACTCGAACGTATAGCCAACTAGCTTTTCTTTCGTGCGTTTGTAATCTAATTGGTTTACTTCTGCTTCATAGCATATTAATACTGTTTTTATTCTACGGTGTTCGACAAATCTATTTATGTGACCCAAAACGGCTTTAATATCAAAATCCACACGCTCTAGATCATCAAAACAAAGAACTGAATTATCAAGACTATCTAGTAATTTATATTTTGTGATCTCCAGGATAAAATCTTTAATTTTACTATCAATTTTTAATAGGCTTGAGGCAGCTTCAAGGGAAGACTTTAGGCCCTTAAAAGAATCTTTCTGATTTTTTAAGTAAGGAATCAGCTCTAATAGTAGCAAATTACCAATTTCGGCTGTACTTTTCAACCCGTACAATGATACATAAACTACTCTTTTCTTTAACTTTTCCAGGTGCGGAACAATTCTAGATTGCCAAAAATACGTTTTTCCGCAGCCCCATTCTCCATTGATCATGATTGCATATTCAGTCTCTCTGTCTTTTAAATAGTTTATAATCGCTGATTCCAGCTCTTTACTACTCATACTTTTATTTCTATTGAGTACGTTCTTTATTATAAAGACTAAAATATGTAAGTGTTTTGCTGACAGATCGATGGAGTTTATACCTCGCTTGTTACACGTTTCAATAGCCCACTACGGATTTGATATATGCATTTCGGCCCTCATAAATCAACGTAAATAAAGAACTTAGGTTTGTTAGTGAAAGATTAAAGACTTTACACCGTTCATTTACTAGTCTTTAAATCGAAACATTCATTCTTTAAGGAGGCAATCTAGCTGTTACATCCTTCTATTGTTCTTCCCTTACAAGGCAAACGCATTTTGATCACTGCTCCGCGCAGTTATGCTGCTCGGTTATCGCAAGCTTTAATTGCTCAAGGGGCATTGCCGATTTTGATGCCTGCGATCGCGACTTGTCATTTAGAGAACTTCACAGAGTTGTATGTCGCGTTAGAGCATCTCGATCAGTATGACTGGATTGCCTTCACCAGTCGGAATGGCATCGAAACATTTTTTGAGCAGATGCAATCGCTAGAGCTATCCTTTTCGCTGATTGGACATTGCAAAATTTGTGCGATCGGTAAGGATGCCGAAAAACTAACTGAATTTGGCCTCAAAGCTGATTTAATCCCTGACGAACCCAGCCCGCAAGGCGTTATTGCAGTGTTAGCCAAAATATCTGATATTGCAGGCCAAGCTATTCTAGTGCCAGTGCCAGAAGTTGTGGGTGTGCCAGAGCCTGATGTAGTTCCCAACTTTGTCACCGACTTGCAACAGTTAGGGATGATTGTGCATCGTGTCCCCACCTACCTGACTCGCGCCGTTGATAAAGCCCTGTATACAGTCGAGTTAGCGCTACTCAAACAAGGCCAGATCGACGCGATCGCCTTTAGCAGCACCGCTGAAGTTAGCAGTTTTTTACAAATGATGGAGTTCGAGGCAGATTGCCAAAATTGTGCGATCGCTTGCTTTGGGCCTTACACCGCCGCTAATGCCGAGAAGCTGGGTTTGCCAGTGCAGATTGTGGCGGCAGACTTCAGCTCCTTTGCTGGGTTTGCTGAAGCGATCGCTAGATTTTTTGTTGATCAAGCCCCAGAAAAGTTCAGTAAGAGCTAGGTTAAGCCAGCACTACTGCTTGCCATAAGCTAATAAAAGCTATGTAGCAGGAGTCGCGTTGATGGCTGGACCCATTATTCCACCCAGGCAGTACCACAAAAACCTCGGTCGCTGGTTACTGAACGACAATCGATCGGGGAAGGAAGGCCGACATTCTAGACACCCTTGGTGGCAAGTCATGTGCCTGACTGGGGTTGATTACTTCTCCACCTTGGGGTACCAGCCCGGTATTGCTGCCCTAGCAGCAGGGTCGCTCTCTCCGTTAGCCACCTTAATTTTGGTGTTGCTGACTCTATTTGGCGCACTGCCCATTTATCGTCGGGTCGCAGCCACGAGTCCTCACGGAGAGGGATCGATTGCCATGCTAGAGCATTTGCTTTCTTGGTGGCAGGGCAAGCTGTTTGTGCTTTGCCTTCTGGGGTTTGTGGCCACTGATTTCATTATTACGATGACGCTTTCGGCAGCGGATGCCACAGCTCATATTGTCGAAAATCCTCTGGTCCCACACTTTTTGCATGGGCAAGCAGTTGGGATTACTCTAGTCTTGATCGCTTTGTTAGGCGCTGTATTCCTCAAAGGATTTCAAGAAGCGATCGGACTGGCTGTTTTCTTGGTCGCGACCTATCTACTGCTGAATTTAGTCACCATTGGCGTTGGGGCGTACCAAATTCTGCAAAACCCAGTGGTCATTACCAACTGGCAAACAGGTTTACTCGCCAACCACGGCAACCCTCTCGCCATGCTGGCAATCTCTGCACTACTGTTTCCCAAGTTAGCCCTAGGATTATCAGGGTTTGAGACGGGTGTAGCCGTTATGCCCTTAGTAAAAGGTAGCGGCAGTGACGCTGAGAATCATCCTAGAGGGCGGATTCGTAACACCCATAAACTGCTGACGACTGCTGCGGTGATTATGAGCTTCTTTTTGATTACGAGTAGCTTAGTGACTACGCTCTTAATCCCTGCGGCAGAATTTCAAGCGGGAGGCAAAGCGAATGGTCGAGCCCTAGCTTATCTCGCCCACTTCTACCTCGGCGACATCTTTGGTACTGTTTACGACCTCAGCACGATCGCAATTCTCTGGTTTGCTGGGTCATCGGCAATGGCAGGGCTGCTCAATATTGTGCCCCGCTATTTGCCGCGCTATGGCATGGCTCCCGACTGGGCTAGAGCATCTCGACCCTTGGTACTGGTTTACACAGCGATCGCCTTTGTCGTCACCATTTTGTTTAAGGCAAACGTGGAGGCTCAGGGAGGCGCTTATGCAACGGGTGTATTGGTGTTGATGAGTTCGGCGGCTTTTGCCGTCACTTTAGCGGCTCATCGGCGGCGATCGCAACGAGGCAGAATCATCTTTGGCACCATCACATTTGTCTTCCTCTATACGACAATCGTTAACATCATTGAGCGCCCTGAAGGGATTCGAATTGCTGGCTTCTTTATTGGCACCATCATTGCCACTTCTTTGATCTCACGAGTTTGGCGCTCTACCGAGTTACGGGTTGAGAAGATTGTGATGGATGACGTTGCTCAAAGCTTGATTGCTCAGGAGAGCCAAGGAACGGTGAGGTTAATTGCCAACCGACCCAGTGAAGGCGACGAGCGCGAGTATTGCTTAAAAGAGCAAGAAGTCCGGGACGATAACCACATTCCACCTGCGGACTCAATCTTGTTTCTCGAAATTCAAGTTTCCGATGCCTCGGAGTTTGTCGAAACGATTTGGGTGCGAGGGGTGCAAGTGGGTGACTATCGCATCCTGCAAGCCAAAGGTGCAGCCATTCCCAATACCATTGCCGCGATCCTTTTATATATCCGTGAGCAAACTGGCCAGTTACCTCATGCCTACTTTGGCTGGGCTGAGGGCAATCCAGTTCAATACTTGTTGCGCTTCATTTTGTTTGGCGAAGGAGATATCGCTGTCGTGACTCGCGAAGTGCTGCGTAAAGCCGAAAAAGATCCGGAGAAACGCCCGTCGATTCATGTGGGTGGTTAAGAATTCAGTTGACAGATGCCATGCAAAAACCTAATGATTTGGCATTTTATGACCTGAGTGCAGACCAGTGGTGGAGTGAAACAGCCAAGATTTATGCGCTTCACCATCTAAATGCCCCTCGCTTTGAGTACTTCGATCGCCATGTTGCCGATTGGCAAGGGCTAACTGTTTTAGATGTAGGTTGTGGGGGCGGATTTTCTTCTGAGTTCTTAGCTAAACGAGGCGCGATGGTATCTGGGATCGACCAATCACGTAACTGTATTGCTAAAGCTCAGGAACATGCGGTTAAGAGTCAATTGGCGATCGCCTACCAACACGGCTATGCCGAAGCGCTCCCCTATGCTGACCATGCTTTTGATGTGGTCGTCTGTGTGGATGTGTTGGAACATGTGGCTGATCTCAATCAGACGATCGCAGAAATTCATCGCGTGCTGAAACCCGGAGGCATCTTCTGTTTCGACACCATCAATCGCACTTTTAAGTCAAAGCTGATCATGATTTGGCTGCTAGAAAACATCTTGCGAGAGATTCCAGCAGGCATTCATGATTGGCGGAAATTTATCCCACCTCAAGAACTCACAACTTTGCTGCGATCGCACCATTTTGAGGAGATCGAGATTAAGGGATTCAATATCTTTGGCGAAACAATGCTGGATAATCTAGCTGCCTATTGGCAATATCGCAAAACCCAGGGCTTCCAGATCAGCATCAATGAAGATACATCGGTTATGTATATTGGCAAAGCGAAAAAGGCGATCGCTACTTAATTCAACTCCTGAGTTGCGATCGTCTTTCAGCGCAAATATCTATATTTATTTGTCAATATCCAGACGAGCTTGGGCTAAGGCGCGAAGATGGACTGTATGTGGAGTTGAATGATGTCCCAGTTTAAAGTCTTAATCACGCGCCCCTTACCTACCACTTTAGAGAAGCTGGAAGCGATTGCGGAGATTGAAGTTTGGCCAGAGCGACAACCACCCGCTTATGACGTGTTGCGAGAGAAGGTACAGGCGATTGATGGGTTGCTTTGTCTCCTGACCGATCAAATTGATCAAGCTTTGATCGCAGCCAATCCCGCTTTAAAAGTAATTAGCCAAATGGCGGTAGGTTTCGACAACATTGATATTGCTGCTGCTACCGCTCACAAAATTCCCGTAGGCCATACCCCAGGAGTGCTAACTGATGCCACCGCAGATCTCACTTGGGCCTTGTTGATGGCAGCGGCGCGACGAGTGGTAGAGGGCGATCGCTTTACCCGCCAAGGGAAGTGGCAAACTTGGGAACCGGATTTGCTATTAGGGCCAAATGTTTCTGGCGCGACTTTAGGAATTGTCGGGTTTGGGCGGATTGGTCAAGCAATGGCCCGCCGAGCTAAAGGCTTTGGGATGCGGATTCTTTATACAGATCCTCATCGAGCTGCGCCTGAGCTAGAGCAAGATTTAGGAGCAGACTTTGTCTCCTTTGATCAACTCCTACAGGAAGCAGATTTTGTCACGATTCATACGGTGCTCTCGGCAGAGACGCATCATCTGTTTAGCGATCGCCAATTTGAGCAAATGCAGCGATCGGCAATTCTAATTAATACTGCCCGTGGGCCGATTGTCGATCCAGCAGCATTGTACCGAGCGCTGAGTGCAGAGCAGATTGCTGGGGCGGCCCTAGATGTCACCGACCCAGAGCCGATTCCTACCGATAGTCCTTTGTTGACGTTGGAGAACCTGATTATCACGCCGCATATTGGCAGCGCTAGTCGGCAAACTCGTAAACAAATGGCAGATATGGCGATCGCCAACTTAATAGCAGGCCTCAAGGGCGATCGCTTACCTCATTGCGTTAATCCTGAAGTGTACGGATAGCAGTTGCTTAGGAGCACTCTAAGGAATCGCGGGTATCTATCCCAGTGACAGGGTTGGTGCCACTAGCAGACTTGCACATTTCTAGCAGTTGATTGCGATCGAGCACCGCGAAGCTAAAATCAGCGCCTGTGATTTTGGCCCCCCGGAAATTGGTCTTTAGCAGCATGGCTGAAGTGAGCACTGCATCACTTAGGTCAACGCCCGAAAAGTCGCTGAGATAAGCAATCCCATTGCTAAAATCCGCCCCGTGAAAGTTAGCTTTCTTAGCGATAGAACCGTTAAAAACGGCTCCTTGCAAGTTAGCGTTGCTAAAATTGGCTTCTACCAGCTTGGCATTACTAAATTCTGCCTTTGCTAAATCTTGGCCAGAAAAGTCTTTAACGACAGATTTCACATCATCGTAAGCTCGAATGGCTGCTGAGCTAGCGGCTTGAGTCGGTAGCGGCACCGTTACCAGAGCCAGCAGACATATCAAAATTCCTAAAAGAGGCCGAAGTACACGCATGAGGAATCAAAGAATTTAGTTGCTTACCGTCACTAAACTTAACATTTGATATACTACGCGCGATCGCTTTGATCAGTTTTTCGGGCAGAAACAGAGCTAACTGGCATGATTAAGGTTTACGGAATTCCCAACTGCACCACTTGCAAAAAAGCTTTCAAGTGGTTGGATGAGCACAGCATCGACTACGAGTTCATCAATACAAAAGAGCATCCTCCAGATCAGGCCAGCATTCAGGCGTGGATGAACCAGCTAGGCGCGAAGCCAATGCGTAACACCTCCGGTCAGTCCTACCGAGCCTTGGGTGAGGAGAAAAGCACTTGGACCGAGGAGCAATGGATTGAGGCTTTTAGCCAAGATGCCATGCTGCTAAAGCGACCTTTGTTTGTCAAAGATGAGGCAGCCGTATTAGTCGGTTTCAAAGATAAGGAGGAGGTAATTCGGGAAAAATTAGGGGTATAAAGCGATCGCTGGTTCTCTCTAATCGCTACTGAAAACGACAGGGGCAAGCATTTAAGCCATAGTCTAGGGTCTTGTTTTAGACCCAACGGCTGAATGCTCCGCCCCTACCTAGCTGGCGTTGATTGACGGTTTACGCAGAAGCGGTTTGGTCAGAATGCCCAGCAGCACCAGAATTTATGGAGAGCATGATGCGGGAAATACCAGTGAAGAGCACGCTAACTCCCACTAAGGTACCGATCAGCCAAGGTGCATTGAAGGGCCACTGGAACCAAATCATGACGCCGAGTAGTAGAGTCACGATACCGTTGGTCAATACCCAAGTCCAGTTTTCTTGGGGGCGGAGGCGGAACGCCAAAATCAGCTCAAATGTACCTTCAGTCAACAAGAAGCCACCTAACAACAGGGTCAGAGTCAAAACACCTGTCAGAGGGTTAGAGAACAGCATGACACCTGTAGCAACATAGAGCGCACTCAACAGCAGTTTCCAAATAAAACCACCTTGGTTGCGGGTTTGAAAGGCGTAAGCCAATTTAGTTGCGCCAGCAGAAACCAGGATCAGCGAAACCCAACTCTCAGTCACAATGGTAGAGATTTGAGGCAAGGCGATCGCGGCAATGCCTAAAACAACAAGCAGGATACCAATCCAGAGCGATCGATTCGTTTCTTTTTTAATTTCAGGAGAAACATTGGTGGTCATATAGGTTTTTTCCTTAAGCTTCAGCAGGATCTATGCTTAGGCTAGGGAATTTATGCAGAACTTTACACAGCCCTAGGATAGACCCTGCTGTATAAAAGATCAGGCAAGCGGAGAGCTACCAGCTAAACAAGTTAAGCAATTGAAGCACTCCTTAGGCTCACTTCCTCTCTAGCTAATACTTTAGGCTGTAGCGAATCTACGCTCAGAGCCTGAGGAATTTCAATCCAGAATTCTGTCCCTTTTCCAGGCTCTGAAAGACACTTCAGCTGACCACCATGCTTGTCCACCACAACGTGGTAACTAATAGACAAACCCAAACCAACTCCTTGACCTGTGGGTTTAGTCGTGAAAAACGGATCAAAGATTTGGTGAATTACATCTTGAGGGATACCCATGCCATTATCAGCAATGCGGATCAGAAGGGTACTTTCTCCCTTTGTGGTTGCGGCTGTAAGGGCGGTGCGGATAGTAATGGTAGGAGGTTGCTTGGCTAACTCGGCGGCTGAGCGGTCCTGACTTGCCTGCTCTAAGGCATGAATGGCATTAGTTAACACATTCATAAAAACTTGGTTCAAGGGGCCGCTGTAGCATTCTGCAATCGGTAAATCGCCGTATTCTTTCACAACTCTAATCGGGGCTGCAGGAGCCTGGAGACGATGTTGCAGAATCAACAGGGTATCGTCTAGCCCGCGATGAATGTCGGTGAGTTCCTTTTGACTTCGATCCTTACCCGAAAAGTTTTGCAGCGATCGCACAATCTGATGAATCCGCCCTGTGCCCACTTCGATTGAAGCCAGGACTTTCTTCAAATCTTTCACGATAAAGTCAGCATCTAGTGCTTCGGCTCGACTTTGGGCTTCGGGGTCGAGTTGAGGGCAACGCTCTTGATAAATAGAGATTAGCTCTAGCAAATCTTCCGCGTAGCGATGGATATGCGGCAAATTGCAGTGAATGAAAGTAACCGGATTATTAATTTCGTGGGCCACTCCCGCCACAAGTTGCCCTAACCCAGACATTTTTTCTGCCTGAACGAGTTGAGTTTGGGCGTGGCGCAACTCACGTAAGGTTTGGTTCAAATGCTGATTGCTACGATGCAAAGCTTCGACTGTGTTCTCTAGCTTCGTAGAAGTCTGCTGTACTTTAGCTAAATTAATTCGTAGCTCCAGTTGAGTAATGACTTGCCGTCCTAGAGCTTGTAAGGCCTTGGCTTGCTCCTCGGTAAGTTGACGAGGTTCGCGATCGATTACACACAAAGTGCCCAGTGCATGGCCATCGGGTGTGACTAAGGGAGCTCCAGCATAAAACCGAATTTGCGGATCGGAGGTGACGAGCGGATTACTAGCAAAGCGATCGTCTTCTAGAGCGTTAGGCACTACAAACAACTCGTCCGGTTGCATAATAGTGTGACTGCAAAACGCAATTTCCCTAGGAGTCTCGGTAGCAGTTACACCCACCTTAGACTTAAACCACTGTCGATGCGCGTCTACCAAGCTCACTAGAGCCATAGGAGTGCCACAAATATGAGCAGCCAGAGCTGTCAAATCATCAAACGCCTCTTCTGGAGCGGTATCAAGAATCTGGTAGCGGTGAAGCGCGTCCAGCCGATCATTTTCGTTAATCGGTGAGGGGAAGGACTCCGAGTTCAGCTCTGACATGCGTCATATCACGTAGTTATTCAGTAGTCAATGTATCTTAAAGAACATACAAATGTCATCTGCCTTTAGATAGGCCACTAGTACAAGTTCAAGCCCCTGAAGAGCGATCGCTGTACAAATTTAGCCTGCTGAGAGCGAATAACCCTTAAGAAGTTTTGCAAGCAGCTCATGCCTTTCCCCCTGAGCTTAGGTCATCATGGATGCTAGTACGGCTGCGGGTACGACCAACCATGACTATTGCTGGCTACAAACTCCTAGAAGTGATTTATGAGGGCACTAATACTGTCATCTATCGGGCTTCTAAGCAGCCGAAGCATCGCTCTGTCATCATCAAAACCCTGAAAGCTGAGCATCCTTCAGTCGAGGAGCTGGCGACGCTGAGACATGAGTTCAAAATTTTACAGTCCTTAGAGATCGATGGCGTTCTGAAGCCCATCGCTCTGGAGAATTACCACAACGGGCTAGCCTTGATCCTGCCGGATTTTTCTGGGCAATCCCTCAGTGAATATTTCAATGAATATTGCGATCGCCAAGCATTGGACTTGACCCAGTTTTTGCAGATTGCGGTGCAACTGGCAGAAATTTTGGCTCAACTACATCAACAACACATTCTGCACAAGGATATTAAACCCCAAAATATCCTGATTCATCCTGAGACTAAGCAAGTCAAAATCATTGACTTCAGTATTGCTTCTCGTCTATCTAGAGAAAACCAAGTCGCAAACCAGCTCAATTTGCTCGAAGGCAGTCTCGCTTATATGTCTCCAGAGCAAACGGGAAGGATGAATCGCGCCATTGACTACCGAGCCGATTTTTACTCTCTAGGTGTTACCTTCTACGAACTGCTCACAGGCCAGCTACCTTACCAAGGTACAGATCCCCTAGAGCTAATTCATTGCCACATTGCTAAAGCTCCCATCTCTCCAAGGGAGATCAATCCAGCAATTCCTCCAGCGATCGCTGACATTGTGATGAAGTTGCTTGCCAAGACGGCTGAGGAGCGTTATCAAAGTGGCTTGGGGCTGAAGGCCGATCTAGAAACTTGTCTGCAACAGTTACAAACCTCTGGTGAGATTGCCCCCTTTAAAGTTGGAGAATTGGATTCATTTAGTCAATTTTCGATTCCCCAAAAGCTATATGGGCGCGATCGGGAAGTTGGTTTACTAATGAATGCTTTCGCTCGCATCGCTTGCCCGAAAGATAACCAACCTAGAGCCGAAATGATGTTGGTCAGCGGTTACTCCGGGATTGGCAAATCTTCTTTGGTAAACGAAGTCCATAAACCGATCGCGGAACAGCGGGGATACTTTATCTCCGGGAAGTTTGATCAATTCAAGCGCAATATCCCCTATGCTTCTCTAATTCGAGCTTTTCAAGAGTTGGTCCAGCAAATTCTCACGGAGAGTGATGAGAAGATCCGAGTGTGGCGGACCAAGTTATCTGAAGCTTTGGGAGGCAATGCTCAAGTCATTATTGATGTAATTCCAGAAGTAGTCCGCATTATGGGGCCACAGCCTCCGGTTCCTGAACTAGGTCCGGCGGAATTACAGAATCGCTTCCACCGAGTATTCAAACAGTTTATCCGGGTATTCAGCCAAGCCGAGCATCCTCTAGTTGTGTTTCTCGATGATCTGCAATGGGCGGATTTGCCTTCCTTAAACCTACTGGAGTCCATTATCAGCGACCCCAGCACTCAGTATTTGTTGCTAATTGGAGCCTATCGCGACAATGAGGTTAGTGCCACTCATCCCTTGATGCATACCCTTAAGCAAATTCAACAGGCTGGAGCCAGCATTAATCAAATCATTCTCCAACCTTTGACTGTGAGCCATGTGAATCAATTAGTGGCGGATACTTTACGCACCACCCCGGATGAGATTGCAGCTTTAGCCGCATTGATTTTTGAAAAAACCCAAGGCAATCCCTTCTTTTCGACTCAGCTCTTAAAATCGCTTTATCAAGAAAACTTAGTCTGCTTTAACTTCGAGCAAAACTGTTGGAAATGGGATATTGCTGCTCTGCAAAACATTGAGATTACTGAGAATGTTGTAGAGCTGATGATTGGTCAAATTCAAAGACTGGTGGAGCCGACCCAAGATGCTTTAAAGCTAGCTGCTTGTATTGGCAATGAATTTACCCTGGATGTTTTAGCGATCGCTCATCAAAAATCCGAGATAGAAACAGCGGCAGATTTGTGGCCAGCCCTAGAAGCAAGCTTAGTTTCTCCACTCAACAGCTTCTACAAAATCCCTCTAGCTTATAGCTCTGACGCAATAGATGGGGTGTTCAAGGAAACTAATAGTTCCAATCCTGCAACTGCTTTAACTACTTCAGATTCAACTGTATATAAGTTTCTGCATGACCGAGTGCAGCAAGCGGCTTATTCTCTCATCCCAGAGTCTCAAAAACAAAGAACTCACTTAAAAATTGGTCAGTTACTACTACAGAATTCAACTCCTGAAGAGCAAAAAGAAAATATTTTTGCTTTAGTTAATCAGCTCAACTATGGCATCAATTTGCTTAGTGCAGAGACAGAAAAATATGAGTTAGCTGCCCTTAATTTAACTGCTGGACAGAAGGCAAAAGCATCGGTTGCCTATGAGTCTGCCATTCGTTATTTAAGCGCAGGTTTGGGATTGTTGGCAACAAATAGCTGGCAAAATCAGTACGAATTATCTTTAGCTCTTTACGAAGCAGCTACAGAGACTGCTTACCTCAACGGCAACTTTGCACAGATGCAGGAATGGGCCACTACTGTCCTGCAAAAAGCTAAAGTTCCCACTGACAAAATGAAGGTTTATGAAGTTAGAATTCAAGCTTGCATGGCCCAAGTTCAACCGCTTGAAGCCGTCAAAATAGGATTGCAAGCCTTGGAACTATTAGGGGTAAAGTTACCTGAATCACCTACCCCCTCTAACATTGAGCAGATGCTGGCTAAAACTACTACTAGTTTGACTGGTAGAAATATTGAAGATTTGATCAATCTGCCTTTAATGACAGAAGTAGAGAAGCTAGCTGCTATACGCATGCTTACAAGTATGGGTTCTCCTACTTATCAAGCAGCACCCGCCCTCTTTCCATTAGTTACCTGCGAACAGGTTATTCTATCGATTCAATATGGTAATGCACCTTTTTCCAGTTATGGATATGTTTGTTATAGCGTCCTCCTCAATGGAGTATTTTCAGATATTGAATCGGCTTATAAATTCGGTAGATTAGCTTTAAGTTTGGTAGAGCGTTTCAACACTTTAGAACTAAAAACAAGCATATTTTTTATTGCGGGAGCTTGCACAATGCATGGCAAGGTTCATGTTAAAGAAACTCTACAGCTACTCCAAGATGCATACTTGCACGGGTTAGAGAACGGACAGTTTGAGTATGGTTGCTATGCTGCCATGCAGAGATGCCAACATTTATACTTCGTTGGTCAAGAATTGCCGAAGCTAGAACAGGAAATGGTAACTCTTAGTGCTGCTTTTGCCCAGCTCAACCAAGAAAATACCCTCGCCTGGAATCAAATATTTCAACAGTCAGTTTTCAACTTACTGCAACCTACAACAAATTCCTATCGTTTAGTCGGTGAAGTGTATGACGAAGATTACTCATTGCCCCTGCTTCAGAAGGCCAATTCTAGGACTACTCTCCACTACTTTTATCTCAATAAGCTGATTCTTTGTTATTTATTTGGAGAATACCAAAAAGCTCTAGAGAATGCCGATTTAGCCGAACAGTATTTAGATGGAGTACGAGCATTTCTAGTAGTACCAGTCTGTCATTTCTATGATTCTTTGGCACAACTCAGCATTTATCCATCGGCATCGCAGGCTCAACAATCTCACCTTTTGAGCAAAGTAGATAGTAATCAGGAGAAGATGCGTAACTGGGCCGCTCATGCCCCAATGAACTTTCAGCATAAATATGAGCTAGTAGAAGCAGAAAAAGCGCGAGTTTTAGGGCAAATTGCTGAGGCTAGAGAGTTATATGATCAGGCGATCGCTGGAGCTAAAGAACATGGATATCTCCAAGAAGAAGCTCTCGCCAATGAACGAGCCGCAGAGTTCTACTTTTCACTGGGTCGGAATAAGTTTGCTCAGGAATACTTAAGCGAAGCCTACTATGGCTATGTACGCTGGGGGGCGATCGCTAAAGTTAAACACCTAGAAGCAAAATATATAGATGTTTTCGCTCGTACCCAGCAGCGAGGTAGCTCCCAACTTACTAAACAGCAAACCCATCGCTCTACCAGTGGTGATCATACCCAAACACTGGATTTAGCCACCATCCTCAAGGCATCTCAAGTACTTTCCAGTGAGATTGTTTTGACGAGGCTGCTAGAGAAACTCATGCAGATTGTGATGGAAAATGCAGGTGCAGAACTAGGATTATTACTATTAGAGCAAGCAGGAGAGTTAGAGGTTGCAGCCTTTGGCAGCACTAGCAGAGATGTTTTGGCATGGCAATCTCAGATCACAACCGCCATTGAAGATCCAGTTGCCCAGTATCCCTATCCCACGTCAATCATCAATTATGTTGCTAGAACCCATGAGCCTGTTGTGCTCCATGATGCGGGCTGTGAAGGAGCTTTCACCTCAGATGCATATATTAGAAAATATCAACCTAAGTCAGTTTTATGTTCACCAATTCTGCATCAAGGTAAGCTAACTGGGACTCTTTATTTAGAAAACAATCTAACGACTGGAGCCTTTACTTCAGAACGCTTAGAAGTTTTACAGTTACTTGCTTCTCAAGCCGCCATTTCGATTGAGAATGCTCGTCTTTACGCTGACTTGGAAGAAGCGAATCGGACTTTAGAAACCAAAGTTGAGGAACGAACTTTAGACTTGCAGCAGGAAATTCGCGATCGCCAACGGGCAGAAGAAGTAGCTGAAGCGGCTAGTCGGGCTAAAAGCGAGTTTCTCGCAAACATGAGTCATGAACTGAGAACTCCGCTCAATGGCATTTTAGGATATGCTCAGATTCTCAAGAAGAATAAAGCTTTAACAGAGTCGCAAAAGAATGGTTTGAGCGTGATTCATCAATGTGGAGAGCATCTACTGATGTTGATCAACGACGTCTTAGACCTTTCCAAAATAGAAGCTCGCAAGATGGAACTCTACTTCAGTGATGTCTTGTTCTCAGAGTTTTTGGCAGGAGTTGTAGAGATTTGCCGCATTCGAGCTGAGCAAAAGGGAATATTATTCACCTACAAACCGCTTCCTCCCCTCCCCCGGTTGGTGCGAATGGATGAGAAGCGTTTGCGGCAAGTTCTGATTAACTTATTAGGAAATGCAATTAAATTTACGGAAAACGGTGGCGTAACTTTCAAAGTCGGTTATGTCAGCAGTTTTTCATCTTTAGGCAATGAATTACTCCCTCCAACCCCAAATACTTCATCCAACACTCCACTGGCTGCGGGTAAGTTGGAAAGTTCTCAGGTGCCAAATGCCACCACACTCCGCTTTCTGATCGAAGACACGGGCATTGGGATTACCCCCGCTCACCTCCAGGAGATTTTTCTGCCATTTCGCCAAGTTAGCGAACACTATCGCCAAACCGAGGGAACAGGCTTGGGCCTCTCAATTAGCCGTCAACTGGTACAGCTCATGGGGAGTGACATTCAAGTACAAAGTGCGTCTGGGCAGGGAAGCAGTTTTTGGATTGATTTGGATCTCACTGAAGCTTCTCACTTATCTGATGCTACTCGCTGCGATCGCAGTATTTGTGGCTATAAAGGCGATCGGCGGAAAATTATGGTGATAGATGACAAGGAAGAGAATCGTTTAGTGCTAATCAATCTGCTACGGCCCTTAGGATTTCAGGTATTGGAAGAGACCAATGGCCGGGAGGGGTTGCGTAAAGCGTATGAGTTTGAGCCAGATGTCATTTTGATGGATTTGGTCATGCCTGGCATGGATGGGTTTGAAGCGACTCGCCAAATTCGTCTGTCTCCAGTTCTCCAGCACATTGTGGTCATTGCCACTTCAGCCAGCATCTTTGCGATGGATCGACAGCAGAGCCAGGAAGTAGGTTGCAATGATTTTCTGCCCAAGCCGATTCGTGAAGCAGAGCTACTGGAGCGTCTAAGCCATCACCTAAAACTAGAATGGATTTACGAGGAAGCTGAGGGCGAGAGCTTAGCATCGGGTCTTGAAACTAGAGATATTCTTCAGGAAACAGAACAGAACCCATCGACAAATATTTCTGATATTGCTGATCCTAGTCGGCAGGCGATCGCAGCAGGATCTCTTTCTCACTCTTCCGTAGAAGCAAGCGACAGCCCTTCTGCATCTCTAGTAGCTCCCTCTGCTGAAGAAATTTCAGCTTTATTGCACTTAGCGATGATGGGCGACCTTAAAGCCCTAACGGAGAGAGCAGCTAGATTAGAACTGCTTGATCCGCAATTTTTACCTTTTGCAACCCATCTCCGCCAGTTGGCTAAAGGTTTCAAAATGCGACAAATCATAGAATTTATTAAGCAATTTCAACAACCTCAATAGCACTCCACCTCAAATCCACCTAAACTGGTAACCTAAGCAATCAGAGATTTTAGAGAGCCGGAGTAGCATGACAGAAGCACGCAACGTACTAGGTGGAACCCTCGAAACTTGCTGCACCTCACCCATGACCGGATACTACCGAGATGGCAAGTGCAATACAGGTGGCGGTGACTTTGGAGCCCATGTAGTTTGTGCCCAAATGACTGAAGAGTTTTTGGCCTTTACTAAGGAGCAAGGTAACGATCTGAGTACGCCAGTTCCAGCTTTTGAGTTTCCGGGTTTGAAGCCTGGCGATCGCTGGTGTTTGTGTGCCTCCCGCTGGAAGGAGGCTTTAGATGCAGGCATGGCTCCTCCTGTTGTTTTAGCCGCCACCCATGCCTCAGCCTTGGAATATGCTTCTCTAAACGAACTAAAGCAACATGCCAGCGATCGCTAACTACACTGTTTAGCTAGCTGTACTGTTTTAGTTATGCCAAAAGCTTGCCAATGGCAGACCGCAACCAAGACTCATAGCGAAAAAGCAAAAAGGCGAGAATAGGAGCCGTGATACAGCTTGCTACTAGCCATCCCACAACAGTTGAGAGATCCACGTTAAAGTACTCACTGGCTAGGATTACCAAATCGTTGTCAATGATTCCGCCTTTACCTTCTTCGTACCAAGACTGGAAATCTAAATCGTAAAGCAACTGCCATGAGAATTGGAGATCGCTAAACAAGGTAAAGAAACCTAGCATGGCATAGATAGTGCGATCGCCATCCATACGACGAAAGTAACCACTTATTGATAAATAAAGACAAATAAAAATAGCCAAAACCTCCATGCCATGCCCCATAAAGGTTGACAAAATGAGATTCCAATCGGTAAGTAGGCAGAAGCTATAAAGCCCTGCCAACCCAACCAGAACACCTTGCAGGCGAGGATAGACCCGATAGAGCCAAATTGAATAGGCGATCGCCACATAAATCAGCCCTAGAATTAGCCAAGATTGCTCAAAGCTCAGGGTGATTCCACCTCCGAAAGCGAAATCAATCATCGGAATGGCAGGACGACCAAATAACCAGTGAGCCAAAGCATGCCCTACCTCATGCACCATGACCAAAAATCCCCGAAATAGCAGCTTCAGGGGACTGAGGATAAACAAGATCACTGCCAATCCCAATCCTGTTAAGACTGCACCCCAACCTTCAACTGTTACAGCTTGAGGTTGATGCTGAGTTGATGAGCGAGAAGGGCTTTGTCTACGGGTACTGTAGAAAACTAGCTTTCCTTTTTTCGTGGCAGATGGCTGCTGTAAACAGGGTGAGGTTTGGCTTTCATTTTGTTCAAAATCTCCCTGCTTAGTGAGTTCTCGGTCTTGCAGTGTTGGTTGAATACTAGGTGGCTGCTGGGGCTGCTGAAGTCGTATTTCTTTTTGCCAGCTAAACGTTTTTGCCCCTATTTCCCGACCATACACTTGAACTCTTTCTAGCGATTCTGGTTGGATATGTGACATCACCTGTTGCATCAAGGTCATGGCAGCTAATGGTTCTGGCGTTGGAGTCGCCTCTAGTAGCACTTGTAAGCAGTTACCCCTGAGATTCACCTTGACAGCAGTTGCCTGTTTCTCAAAAGCTCGATTTAATAAAGTGGCGATCGCCCTACCATCACCTTGCTTGGCCAATTGCACGAGTTCCAAGGCTGACTCCTAATCTGACTAGTAAAATCGATAACTGAGCGTGTCAAGAAAACTACCAGTATTGGCTATGAGATGTAGAGTTCCCAATTTGTGACTACTCTTTGCCAGTCCTAACTGTGGCGACAAATTCCATTGAGTTAAGACGATTTCTACTGGAATGAGTCACAATTGAAAGCGATCGCAAAATCAGCATGAAGGAAGTTCTGTGTCTACACAAATTTCGGCTTCCCCTCTTCCCACCTTGATAGAAATTAGATCAGGTCTGCCCAACATCTGTGGTTGGGAGACAGAGATCAATACAGTGGTGAACCACAATCAACCTATTTTCTCACCCCAGACGAATCTCCAACTAGCAGACATTACAGCAGGATTTGCTTGTGCACTGCATATGCACCAACCCACAATTCCGGCAGGAGCCAATGGTGCCCTGATCAGCAACCTACAATATATGTTTGAGCATCCTGGGGAAGGAGATAACCATAATGCTGATCCCTTTACTTGGTGTTACAGCCGCATGGGAGAGTTTATCCCTCAACTCGTAGCAGAAGAATGCCATCCTCGGATGATGCTCGATTACTCAGGTAATCTACTGTGGGGGCTGCGCCAACTGGGGCGTGAGGATGTCTTAAATAATCTGAAACGGCTCGCTTGTGACCCCCAATATCAGCCTTATGTGGAGTGGTTAGGCACCATGTGGAGTCACGCTGTGATTCCTTCTACTCCCATCCCAGATATCAAACTGCATATCCAAGCTTGGCAACAGCACTTTGCAGCCATCTTTGGCTATGACGCTTTAAAACGGGTGAAGGGTTTCTCACCGCCGGAAATGCATCTACCTAATCATCCGGACACGCTATATGAATACATCAAAGCGCTCAAGGAATGTGGCTATCGTTGGCTGATGGTGCAAGAACATTCTGTCGAAAACATAGATGGTTCTGGGTTGCAACACGATCAGAAATATATCCCTAACCGATTGGTTGCTCGGAATTGTCATGGAGAAACGATTAGCATCACTGCTCTCATTAAAACTCAAGGCTCAGATACCAAGTTAGTCGGCCAAATGCAGCCTTATTACGAAGCCAAAGGACGCAGCCACCAGCAAATTGGCGATGTTACGGTGCCCTCCCTGGTTACCCAAATTGCTGACGGGGAAAATGGTGGTGTGATGATGAATGAGTTTCCTCAAGCTTTCTTTAAAGCTTGTCATGAAGTGCGGGAGCAAGGTGGAGGGAGAGTTGGCACAGTTGCTCTAAATGGTACTGAGTACTTAGAACTAATTGAAGCAGCGGGTGCTAGTCCGGAAGACTATCCTATTTGCCAAGCTGTCAATCAACACAAAATTTGGCAACGAGTTGATCCAGACAAAGCCACACCTGAAGCAGTGGAGAAAGCGATCGCCGAGCTCAAAGCTACCGACCACCAATTCCACATGGACGGAGCTTCCTGGACCAATCATTTAAGTTGGGTCAATGGCTACGAAAATGTTTTAGACCCCATGAGAAAACTCAGCGCACTGTTTCACGAGAAATACGATCGCCTAGTAGAGCAGGATAGTTCAGTGACGCAGCGATCGGACTATCAGGAAGCGTTACTCTACAATTTGCTCTTACAAACTAGCTGTTTCCGTTACTGGGGTCAGGGCACTTGGACAGATTACGCTCGTGAGTTATATCGACGAGGTGAGGCATCGCTGCTAGCTCGTACTTCATAGCTGATGCAACTCAACATTGACACTTGTTAAACCGATACAACAAACTGGACGAGTGAATCTTCCAAGAGTGAGTATTCTTGGCAAGTAATGAAGTTGTCACTACTCCAATCGTCAATAACTT
The DNA here is from genome assembly GCF_014695385.1 of Trichocoleus sp. FACHB-46. Lineage (NCBI taxonomy): Bacteria > Bacillati > Cyanobacteriota > Cyanophyceae > Leptolyngbyales > Trichocoleusaceae > Trichocoleus > Trichocoleus sp. FACHB-46. The sequence goes on from NZ_JACJOD010000041.1 coordinate 244,802, forward strand.
GTAGCAGCCCTCGAACTGCAAGATCCCGCTGGATTAGCTCTGTAGCAGCATCCCAAGCAGCATTGGCGGTTGGAAAAGTTCCAACTTGAATCGTACAAATATGGTGATACCAAACGCTAATCCATCCGCCATCTTTTTGCATTAGCTCAATGGTTTGTCCTAAGTATTTCATAATACAAAACCAAGTTACAGCTAGGGGTTAGAGGATACTTAATACTTTCTTAAGTGTAGCGATCGCCCCTATCTTTCCTCTTCTGCCAAAGGGAAAATCAAGCGATTGCAAGCATCCCCCTTAAGGAACGACTCAAACTCCAGCAAGCAAAATTTTTTATCTCGCTTCAATTTTTTGTGCCTTCTTACTTAGTCCTGTGGCAGGATGTAGTTTTTTGAGGACACAGACACCATGACTAAATAAATTAGTTTAAGCGGTGTAAATTATGAGCGCTGGAAAAAAACCTGCTTTTCAATTCGGTCTCAGCATCATTCTGGGAGTTCTGACTATTATCGCCATCTCCTCAGCTTCCTATCTAGGACTCATGAACTTCTAAATTCTGACCATCATTAAACCTAAACGGCGATCGCAGCGATGTTTTCAGCTCTGATCGCTGTTTTTGTTTCAAAGCGCTACCGTGGAGGACTTCACGACACGGCTTCGACTCTGCCATGATCAGCAAGGAGTAAGTTCAAGTGTCCCATCCATGAATAGCGATTTAATGATTTTTCTCGCTAGTGTTGGTGTTTTAGCGCTGTACTTGGTTTTTTCCGCCTTCACTGAAATGGGCACTAAGCTGCCTTGGAAAAAGTAACTTGAAAGTAGCACTTCCTAACTAACGAGCGTTAGCCCCAGAGTTGAGTGACTTCTGTAGCAGTTGAAATATAGGCAAAAACATCACTCATACAGAGTAAGGCTGCTGTGTAGTGGTCTACCGTAACCCCTGCGATCGCATCCCGTGGCACAATTACTCGGTAGTCTAGGTTTCGTGCCGTGAAGACTGTGCTCATGACACAAACATGAGCCGTAACTCCACAACAAACTAAATTTTCAATCTTTTGCGCTCGCAGCAATAGATCTAGCTCGGTGCCCATAAAGCAGTCGTATCGGCGCTTATTTAATATACGGTAATCTTGCGGCTGTACATTCAAGCCATCTGTAAGCTCACAACCTGGCGTTCCTTCTAGGCAATGCACTGGGTCATATTCCAGTTCAATCCCATAGTCACTTTTGTCAGGTCGATGCATCTCATGGGTAAAAATAATGGGCACAGTATGTTGCCTAGCCCAATCGATTAAGCGATTAATCACTGGAACTAGTTCTCGCCCTCCTGGTGTTTCCTGCACAGCCCCCATATCTACAAAATCCCGCTCCATATCAATGACGAGTAGTGCCGTATTGTTAGGCTGAATCTTCTGAGTTGGAAACGAGCGAACAAGGGGTTCCATCTACTGCAACTAAAAATCCTAAATTGCTACCTAATGCTAACTTTCCAATTTCACACTCGTCAGTTACACAGCTAAAATTGAAGTTTGAAAAAAGCTGAGCTAGTGTAATGGGAGCTAAGAGGGCGATCGCATCCTTGTCGGACCTAAGTTCACAAACCTCAACGTTAGCCAATGCCATCTTGATGGGAAAATCTAAACTTTGTAGAACATTCAGTAAAAATACGAAGATTACGTTGCCTAGATGTTCTCAACTCCGTGTCTTATCGATGGTCAGAACCAACATTTTGCGTCACGCTTACGAATATTATTGACGCAAGATGAAACTATAACTATGGCTAACGTACCTGACACTATCAGCCCCAGAACTCTGTTTTGGTTGTGGTATGACCGGGTACCTCTAGAGCAAAAAACCAAAGCTGCTAGTGACTTCAATCGTTTCGTGAAGCGCGCAGAGTTGGAGGCCAGTCTGCATTTGCCCTCCTTTCAAATGCTAAAATCTCATGCTCACGAGGAACAGCGTTAATTTAACCAGCATCCAATTTTCCCTAGTCATTTCGCGATCGGAGTCACCTAAAATCTCAGCCCGACTTGCCCGTTTACCCCTCGAACCGGGTTGTAACCTACTCCAACGAACAAATTGTCAGAAGCATCAACCTGTACACCGCCGGAATAAGCAACACCTTTGTCTTCAGAGTACAGCCCCAAACCCACATAAGGCGAGACGACAGGCAAGTTTACAAACTTAAGCACATCCACTCCAGTGGCACCACCTGGTCCAGTTCCTAGTTCCACACCTAGCCCAACCGCTTTAGCACCTATGGAGAAAGTTGGGTCATCGTCTTTAACTCCCACCGAAACCCAAGGTCGAGGTACTAGTTGGCTGGCTGCTGGCTGAGGTACATATAGCATCATCAGTATCAGAGATGTTATTAAAGTTTTCTTCATCAGCCTAAATTTCACAAAGGATACTCCTAGGCAATTCCATCTCAGCTCAGCACTTGTAAAGCATGCAAGTCAGTTAACTCTACGCGTGCCACAATCCAAAACTAACGGTTAATTGACAAGGTCGCTATCACTGCAGTTCAGTACACAGAAGCTCATGAGGCAGTTGCAGAATGCTAAAAGTAAATTCTCGATTTTGCTGTTTAGTGAGTGCCGTAGTTAAAACAAGGGCTTGTGTTGAAGGCATTTACAGTAATCCAAAAAACTTTCCCCCACCCCTTGACAGCTACCAGTGGACTTCGTTATATTGGCTAAGCGGTCGAGAGAGAAGGGGCGCGGAAGCGCACCGAATCAGTCGGCCCCCGCACCTAGAAAAGAAAATAGTTTGAAAGCCAAGATAGCACC
>NZ_JACJOD010000042.1 GCF_014695385.1 Trichocoleus sp. FACHB-46
AGCACTGATTGCCTGCATGCATAAGTTGCTGCGCATCCTCAATGCCATGATTCGAGCTGGCACTTCTTGGCAACCGCCTGTGATAGCCAATGGAGCACCTTAGGCTTGACAAGTAAGATAATCGCTTTTTTTGGTCCGCACGATCACTTGCTGGGGGACTGCTTGATATTTCTCATTGACATAGTGCTCGAGCCAAGGCTCTGAAACGCCTGTGACCCTGGCAATGCCTGCTAAAGGAATCTTCTCTAACAGCAGTTTGTCGATTAGCGTCTTGGTTGCTGGGTCAATGATCTTGTTTTGGGGGTTTTGCACAAACTGCCTGCCACAATTGCGGCACTTAAAGTTCTGTTTGCCGTTATGGATTTTGCCATTCTTGACGATATGAGTGGAGTTACAAGCAGAACAAGCAGGTAAAGAGGCAGACATGAATCATTGATTTAACTTCATTTTCCTTATCCTTACATCTTTAGGACCACCAATAAAACGACGGCTTAGTTAATAGAGTGTCAGTTGATTGTGACTGCAAGCAGCTTTGATGTATGGGCCTAAAGCTAGGGCGGCGTTTCAATTGGTCCTGAGACGCCGCCTCTATGTCTAGTCTCTGGCTTCCACCCGTTTTCAGGTTCTCCGCAGGTTAGCGTAGCCTCAACTTCTGTTCACACGATGGTCGGTTGAAGTTACGCTTAGAAACTCCTTGCAGAGCTTTTCGCTTGGACTGAGCGAAGGTCATAGCGATCGAGGTTCATCACCTTATCCCATGCCGCCGCAAAGTCATTCACAAACTTCTGCTGCGAGTCTACAGCTCCGTAGACTTCCGCGAGGGCGCGGAGCTGAGAGTTTGAGCCGAAGATGAGGTCAACCCGGGTAGCCGTCCACTTGGAGTCGCCGGTTTTGCGATCGCTTCCCTCGAACACATATTCCTCCTCAGAGGTCGCCTTCCATGTCGTGCCCAAGTCGAGCAGGTTCACGAAGAAGTCATTGGTCAACGTCTCTGGGCGATCGGTGAAGACTCCATGTTTGGACCCGCCAAAGTTCGCACCCAAAACGCGCAAGCCGCCCAAGAGAGCCGTCATTTGAGGGGCTGTCAGGGACAGCAGCTGCGCTCGATCAACCAGCAGCTCTTCGAGCGATTCGCTGTGTTTGCCACTAGTGTAGTTGCGGAACCCGTCTGTGACCGGCTCCAGTGGAGCAAAAGACTCGACATCCGTTTTCTCTTGCAACGCATCCGTACGTCCTGGCTTGAAAGGAACTGTCACCTCGTGACCCGCGTTCTTCGCCGCTTGCTCAATGGCTGCACATCCACCCAGAACGATCAAATCAGCGATCGAAACCCGTTTTCCGCCAGACTGCGAGCTGGTGAACTCCTGTTGAATTCCCTCCAGGGTTTGCAGCACTGTTGCCAGCTGCTCTGGCTGGTTGACTTCCCAATCTTTCTGCGGTGCGAAACGAATACGTGCCCCGTTCGCGCCACCGCGCATGTCGGAGCAACGGAACGTAGACGCCGACGCCCAAGCGGTCGAAACTAATTGCGAGATAGACAATCCCGAAGCCAGAATCTTGGCTTTGAGAGCGGCGATGTCCTGCTCATCAATCAATTCATGATCAACGGCGGGGATAGGATCTTGCCACAAGAACTCTTCCTGGGGAACCTCTGCCCCGAGATAACGCGATCGCGGTCCCATATCGCGATGCGTCAACTTGAACCACGCCTTGGCAAACTGCTCTGCGAACTCATCCGGGTTATCGTGATAACGCTGTGCAATCTGGTTGTAGATGGGGTCCATCTTCATGGACATATCTGCCGTAGTCATCATGGGGGCGTGCCGTCTCGACGGATCGTGTGCATCGGGCACTGTACCCGCACCCGCGTCGCCCTTGGGCTTCCACTGCCATGCGCCAGCGGGGCTCTTCGTCAGCTCCCAGTCATATTTGAACAGGGTTTCGAGATAGCTGTTGTCCCACTGCGTCGGCGTGGGGGTCCATGCGCCTTCGATCCCGCTAGTGATCGCGTCAACGCCGACTCCCGTGTTGAAGGCGTTCTTCCAGCCAAGGCCCTGATCGATGACGGTGGCACCCCCAGGGTCAGGACCCACGTGCGATGCCTCGCCCGCACCGTGGCATTTGCCAAAGGTATGCCCACCAGCGGTGAGCGCGACTGTCTCCTCGTCGTTCATCGCCATCCGTTTGAAGGTCTCGCGAATATCGCGCCCTGAGCCGAGCGGATCAGGCTCTCCGTCTGGACCTTCTGGGTTCACATAGATCAGGCCCATCTGCACGGCGGCGAGCGGATTCAGCAGCACGCGATCTTCTTCGTAACGCTCATTGCCGAGCCAGGCTTTCTCAGAACCCCAGTAGATGTCTTCCTCTGGCTGCCAGACGTCCACGCGCCCACCGGCAAAGCCCAACGTCTTGAAGCCCATTGACTCCAAGGCACAGTTGCCCGCGAAGATCATCAGGTCGGCCCACGAAATTTTCTTGCCGTATTTCTGCTTGACGGGCCAAAGCAACATGCGCGCCTTGTCAAGATTCGCATTGTCGGGCCAACTGTTGAGGGGCTCAAACCGCTGGCTACCCGAGCCTGCACCGCCGCGACCGTCGCCAATCCGATAGGTGCCAGCGCTGTGCCAAGCCATCCGGATGAAGAGCGGCCCGTAATGACCGTAATCGGCTGGCCACCAATCCTGGGAGGTGGTCATTAGTTCATAGATATCTGCCCTCAAGGCAGCTAAGTCAAGGCTTTTGAACTCCTCAGCGTAGTTGAACTCCTCACCCATAGGATTGGCTTGGGGTGAGTGCTGGTGGAGAACGTTCAGATGCAAATAATTTGGCCACCAGTCTCGGTTCGCCGGCCTATGACGAGGCTCAGATTTCTGACCGCCGCCCGTAAATGGGCATCCGTTTCCGCTGCTCATAGTATCTCCTATCAAATGTTGTGATATGGACTTTTTGATCTCCTGCAGGTATTGCAAGCAAATACTACAAGGCTAATTACTGGGATACTCGATGAGTCATAAATCGAAGAGAAATATAAACAACGTTGTGATTTGAAACAATTCGAGTCTTTGCTTTGCTAAGCTCCGATTCTTCAAACATTGATTGCGTTTGTCGGTATGGCTGGACAGAAAGTCGCCTTTGAGTCATTGCCCAAGGGACGCAATGACTCAAAGGTTCCAAGGAAAGCCAGAATTTCAGCTCTGAACGGAGTGATGAGGTAGCTTTAGTCGCTAGATAGCTCTATTACCGTGTTATAAGGACCCATTTCACGAGCTATCCGCCCTTGCGAGTACCCAGCAGCTTATAGTTCGGCCAGTTGGTCTTTCCATTGTTCAAAGCCATCGGGACGACTTAGAATCTTTCCTTGCGATTGCACTCGTTGGAGTCCTGCCTGCGTTCGCTCAGAAATTCGGACTGCTTCTTGTTGCGCGAGGTAGGCTAGAACTCCCACAACGATGTGGGCCACCAATTCATTCTCGGTATCCAGCAGTGGTTCAGTGTAGCTCTTGAATCTACAGCCTAGATTGCTGAGTTGCTGGAGGTAGGCGATCGTCTTGCGGATGCCTTCGCGACTAAAGCGCTCGAGCGACCAGAACAGCAGTACATCAAACTTTCGCTTTGCCGCATCCTCAAACATGCGGTTGAAGCCGTCGCGCTCACGCTTACCCTTTCGGCCCGATTCGCGATCAATGTAGGTTTCAACAATCTGCCAACCTTGGCGATCGCAAAATTCTTGAAGTTGCAAAAGCTGGTTATCAGTATCTTGTCCCTTATCGACCGTTGAAATCCGAAGGTATAGGGCACAAGTTGTTTGCTTCATGCAGCAAGGCTATCAAAAAAGGACCGTTTTTTGATAGAGCCTCTACTCAAAACTCCGACTCTGATTTAAGGTCGTTTCAGCCTCATCAAGTCATACCCCTTATCTGATAAGCCTTGATGGCTTAGTCCGTCATTAGCGATCGCTTGGGTCTGGTAGGGGTCAGTACGCACAGTTTCCGACGTACACCCTAACCCAGATGAGTGACACGGGGTACGGTTGCGTTGTGAGTAATTCAGGAGATATCAGGGCATCGCAGCTTGCAGTCACTCCAGCGGTATCTAGAAGTGTCGGATCTGCAACTGGAAGGGGCGATCGCGTCTCTGAGCTTCTAAAGAAATTGAAAGCTTGAGTGCTAGAGATCTGCTAGCTTGGTGACTACTTTGTGGAGACTTGCAATGACACAACTATCAAGGCGTTTATTTTTTATTGTTCCTCGGTTACTCATCGCCTTGCCTGTTTGTTTGATTGCTTATGGATATCTACTCTGGTACGTTGTTCCACGTTTACTGAAATCGGATAATACTCTCCAAACCTATATTGGTTTTTACCTTCAGTATCCCAGTATCCTCGGCCAAGCATCCAATCTCCGTTGCGTAACTGATGGATTTGACGATGCGCTAGACAGGCATGACTACTGTCGCTTTAATGTGAAACCATTCAGTGTCAGGTTGCTCGTTAGGGCAGAGGGACTAAAGTTTGGCAAGCTAGCCCATACCTCTGACAATGAATGTGACCCATCGGACATAGTGGAACCTATGGCTTTTGAGTATTCTCCTTCATGGTATTGGTGGAAGCCAAAAGAGCTTGAAGCTGATACTAGAGTGCAATGCTATTCCATCGGTACTCACGAGCTAGCGTATTCTCCAGCAAGTCAAACCGCTTACATGCGGGACTCTGATGACTAGATTGAAAGAGGCAGTAGCTTGAGTGAGGTTTTTGAGTAGTCCGAAGAGGTTTCAGAGTTGCAACTGGAGGGGGCGATCGCCTCTCTAATCTTTTGGGTTTAGGGTCTGGACGGCAACTAGTGAGGTGTTTGGTTTCAGAGATATATGTAAAATTCTGCCTATCTTCTCATCAGAGGTATATGGCACTACCTACCTATCTATATTGTCTGAGCTAAATTGCTATGCGGAAACATTCATTAACGCAAGGGTAAGGCTATTGGCAAAAACCTTTAGTCTTCAATACCCCTGGTTTTGAAGATCCACCTAGCGCAAGCAGCTAGTTACAATTTTGGCCAGGTGCATCGTAATGACGGAGGCTTCATAAACCCCGTGCAGATAAATCTCACACCCCAGGCAAGTCAGTATCCTTATAAATCAGATTCCTATAGATCGGAAATTGATGGGATCAGAGCGTTTGCGGTGACTGCAGTCATCATTAACCACTTCAATAAAGACCTTCTACCAAGCGGGTATTTAGGTGTAGACGTTTTTTTCGTTATCTCTGGATTTGTTATCACTTCTTCTCTAGCAGGACGTTCCAGCCAGAATTTCCGTGACTTTCTGGTCGGGTTCTATACCAGGCGTATCAAACGCTTAGTGCCAGCGTTGGTGTTGTTCGTGCTCATTACTGGTGTTCTGGTATGTCTCTTTAATCCCAGCCCAAGCTTTTCATTAAAGACTGGCATTGCATCTCTATTTGGTCTTTCCAATCTCTACCTACTAAAGCAGTCCACAAATTACTTTGCCGCCTCCACAGAGCTAAATATCTTCACCCATACTTGGTCTTTGGGGGTGGAAGAACAATTTTACCTTCTGTTCCCATTCCTGGCTTGGTTCACTGGCTTTGGTCGCCTGGCCACCAAAGGAGCAAGGAATCTGTTCTGGGTGACAGGAACACTATCAGTTGCTTCCTTGATTGCTTTTGTCTACGTCTACCAGACAAACCAGCCTGCTGCTTACTTTTTGATGCCCTCCCGTCTATGGGAACTGAGTGCTGGTTGCTTGTTGTTTCTAAGCCTGAAGCCTTCAAATAGGTTTCTCCGCGCCCTTGGGCACCTTCCGCCTTTGATAACCACTGGTGCTGTTGTTGCAGTTTTATTTGTCCCCCTGCAATTCGCTGTGCAAGCAACCGTTGCCGTAGTGGTGCTCACAGCAGTCTTGATTACCTGTCTTCGCCCAGGAACTGCTGCTTATGGCTTATTCACTCACCCACAAGTGGTTTATATCGGTCTGATTTCCTACTCTCTCTATCTCTGGCACTGGGGTGTTCTGTCTCTTAGTCGTTGGATAATTGGCATTCACTGGTGGACGGTGCCATTCCAGATTGCCCTCATGCTACTGCTATCCATCACTTCCTATCGGTATGTAGAGACGCCTCTTCGCCGTTCGGATTGGTCTGCTGTTCGCTGGCAAGCCATTGGATATGGAATGGCTGCCTCTGTCAGTGTTGCAGTTGTGCTTTTTGTTCTTGTCCAGATACCAAATCTGTCTCTATATGTAGGCCGCCGTCCATCATTGGTTGCGGTAGGAGTTTCCTCACTTATGGATGTATACCCGCTAGAACAAGCCAATTCATTATGGAAAGGTGGTAAGTGCATCCTAACTGACAGTTCGCAAGTGGGTAAAAGAATTCTCATTGAGGACTGCACACTGGGTAATTTCTCTAACGCAAAGAAAAGGGTCATGGTTCTGGGGAACTCTTTTTCAGCAGCATTCACTCAAGCATTTGATGACCTTGTGATATCAGACGGATATTCAGTCACGATTACATCCTCGTCTGGGGCATCTCCTGTAAAGGAGATACCTAACAAAACCACCATATGGGGGAAATCAAATGATTATTACTGGGACAGCGTTGTTCCTTCTCTCATCAGCCGTTTAAGAACTGGTGATTGGGTGTTTCTTATCAACGACATGGCAGAGTTTTCGCCCAAGCACAGGACATCCGAAACAGATGAGCGTTTGAAGCAATTGGAGAATGGGCTAGAAGCACTCTCAGTCAAACTCTCGACAAGAGGTATCCGCCTAGCAGTTCTACACGGTATTCCTTTCGCCCGTGAAGCGAAGTGTGACCCCGTAGTCGCAGCAGAGCAATGGTTCTCTCCCTTTGGGACTCCTTGCAAATTGCCTCGCAAAAGTGAGTCACTTCGACGCCGTGACAACTTGAATAAAGTCCTTACCTCCCTACAGCTAAGAGGAAAACTACGCATAGTAGATGTATTTGATGTTTTTTGTCCTGAAGAGCAATGTACTTACAATGCTAAGAACGGGCAGCTCCTTTACAGAGACGAATTCTCTCACCCATCAGTCGAGGGCGCTCGTTTGTCTGCCCCGATCATCCGTAAAGTTCTAACCTCTTCGTGAATGATCATGACGTTTCTAAACCTGCTGCAACCTTGAAAGCTCGTCTAACGGATAGCAGCACTGAGCTTCTATTAGGGACTACATTAGACAAATTCGCTGGATGAGCCGAGTAGCGTGAAGGGGCGGGAAAAGGCTTGATCAAAATGCTACGATCGCCCCCTCACTCCACTAGAATGCTCACCTATTAATAGTGGCGATGTGCCGCAGAGAATATGCGGAAACTGACCCCAGAACGCGCTAGGAAGATTCGTGAAAGTGCTTTGGCTTGGGTGGCCAAAAAACAGGCTAGGGAGCAAGCGCAAGAGCCTGGCACCTCTCCATGCAGTAGTTCATCATCAGACCCCGTGGATTTGTCTGACTCAAGTTCGCTACTGGGACAAAAGCGATCGCCCGTAGTAAGCGCATCAAAGCCCTAGGCAAGGAAATTGAGAAATTGCAGCAGCGCATCAATAAAGTAGAGGCAGTGTTGGCAACGGTGTGAGCGATCGCCAATGACAACTGGTAAAGAAGAGTGTGCTGGCCTGCTGGCTAGACTGGCTGAACTCATTCAAGTATGCGAGAACCTAGAAGCAAGGGACAAACTTGTTCAGACTCAAGTGCTGCTTTAAGGTGCAATTGCGAGCGCCTCTGAAGTTGAAGCCGCAGCAATCATCCGTATATTTCGAGGGTGCTTGGACAAAGGAAACGAGCGCGATTACTCTACATATAGCTATTGCCAGTCTGGTTAGGACGTAGACTGGCAATAGGAGTGATTGGTCCCCCAGGATGGCAATAGCTTATAGTTACGACTTCCGTCAGAAGGTGATGCAAGTCATT